>NZ_JBIDBC010000009.1:222053-269854 GCF_043202835.1 Streptomyces sp. NPDC048142 | reverse complement strand
ACACTCAACACCGGGACCAGGTCGCCCAGTTGGCTCGAAGAACCGCCACCCCGCCACCCGTCACAACGTGGGCAAGACGACCAAACGCCCCGAGAGCATCACCGAACGTAATCACCTGAAAGCTCACAAAGGTTAAATTTTAAGCTCAGGAACCGTGGATCTTCAGCCCCCCGGTGACCTCGGTGAAGATCACGTCACCGTCCTTCGATGCCTGCGCCTTCGCGGGCATCCGCACCCGCGCATGCCAGCAGGGGCCGCTCTTCTCCTCACCGGGAATCAGCAGTTCCCGGAAGCGGTAGCGCACCGGATCGTCGCCGGACGAGGCGTAGGAGGTGTATTCGGTGCTCAGCAGGACGCCCAGCGACCACAGATCCGACTCGGGTCCGGGGCGCTGCCCGAGGACCCGCTCCGGCGAGATGTACTCGGGCGGGCCGCCGAACGCGCCGGTCTCGGTGAGCTGCTGCTCGCCCTCGACCTGGGCGATCCCGAAGTCGGTGAGGACGACCCGGTCGCCGGTGCCGAGCATGACGTTGTCCGGCTTGACGTCCCGGTGCAGGATGCCGATCGCGTGGGCGGCCATCAGGGCGTCGAGGACCACGAGGCCGATCCTGGCCGCCTCGCGCGGGTCCAGGGCGCCCTCCTGGAGTCGGCCGCCGAGCGACGGGCCGCGCAGCAGCTCCATGACGGTCCACGGCTTGCCGTCCGGGGCGCTCGCCGGACGGCGCACCCCCACGGCGTCTTCGGGATGCTTCCTGCCGTGCCCTCGGGACGCTCACTACTGCGTCTTCGGGGCGCTCCAACTGCGCAGCATGATGGCGAACTTCTCCCGGCTGGCCTCCCAGCCGTCCTGCGGGGCGGTCAGATACAGGGCGTACTCGGGGCCACCGGGCCCGCCGTAGTACATCTGGTCGATCCCGTGCCGGGGCCCCGCGTGGTTGTTGGTCTCGTTCCAGGTGAACTCCCAGAGGGCGCCCGGCCGGTCGCGGAAGGTGTTCTTCTCCATCCCGATCCGCTGATAGCCCGGCAGCCGCTCGGAGAGCTGCCTCTCCATGTTCCGCATGTGCAGATACGGATGGTCGAAGTCCGGGTCCGGGTCGACGCTGATGCGTATCCGGTGGACCCCGCCGTCCGGTGTGTAGTCGATCTGGCCGTCCTCTGTCCGCCGTGCCCAGTCCTTCGGCACGACCAGGCTGAACCCCGCCGGGTCCTCGACCCGGTGCCAGCCGTCGGGTATCTCCGTCATCCCCTGCGCGGGGACGACGGCATCCGGGGTGGTCGGTGTCGCGGACGGCGTGCTGCCCGCGGCCCTGCCGCCGCTCGTGCCGCCGGGGGCGTCCGAGCCGTCCCCGTACTTCATCGCGAACAGCCCGGCCGCGCCCCCGAGGACGGCCGCGGCGACGACCACGACGAGCACCGTGCGCCACCGGGATCCGGCGCGCCGGGTCACCGGGGCGGAGGCGGGGCCGGTGACCGGGGCGGTGCCGTCCGGGCCGGGGGCGGGCGGCGCGGTCGTGTCCGGGGCCGTTCCGGGCAGCCGGGCGGTGGCACCGTCGGAGCCGTTGAATCCGTTCGCACCACCGGGGCCGTTCGCGTCCTGGTAGGCGTACCGGGCGTCCTCGGGGAGGCGCTGGGTCGGCACGTGCGCCTGGGCCGCACGGGGTTCGCGGCCCTCCATGGCGGCCAGCAGCATCTGCTCGGCCTCGGCGGCCGTGGGCCGGTCGGCCGGGTCCTTGCGGAGCAGCGCGGTGATCACGGCGCCGAGCGGACCGGCGTTGACCGGGGCGGGCGGCTCCTCGGTGACGACGGCCTGCATGGTGGAGATCGGGGACGTACGGCGGAACGGGGAGGTCCCCTCGACCGCCGTGTACAGCGTCGCGCCCAGCGACCAGAGGTCGGAGGCCGGTCCCGGGTCGCCGCCGCGTACCCGTTCCGGCGCCAGGTAGTCGATGGAGCCGACCAGTTCGCCGGTACGGGTGATGGTGGAGTCGCCCTCGATCGCGGCGATCCCGAAGTCGGTCAGGAGCACCTGCCCGTCGCGCGCCAGCAGGACGTTGCCGGGCTTGACGTCACGGTGCAGCACCCCGGCCTTGTGGGCGGCGCGCAGGGCGCTCAGCACGTGCAGCCCGATGCGGGCCGCCTCGCGCGGGGCGATCTCTCCGCTCTCCTTGGCGGCGTCGGCGAGCGAGGGCCCGTCGACGTACTGCATGACGATCCAGGGGCGGTGGTCGTACTCGATCACGTCGTGGACGGTGACGACGCCGGGGTGGGTGATGCGGGCCGCCGCCCGCGCCTCCTTCTGCGTCCGGGCGTGCAGGACGAGCCGGTCGGCCTCGGCGACGTACAGCCCGGCGGTCAACTCCTTGACGGCGACGGTGCGGTGCAGCACTTCGTCGTGGGCGCGCCAGACCTTGCCCATGCCGCCCCGGCCGAGGACGTCGCCCAGCCGGTAGCGCCCCGCCAGCACCAGTCCCGCGTCCGCGCCCTGTGATCGATCCACGTGATGTCCCCGCCCCGTTCCTCGGCCAAGGGCTGTCCCGCAATCCCCGGCGGGCGCACGACGACAGCTGCGGCACCTCGCCGCGTTGTCGGAACGCCCGAATACATCCAGTACGCGGACGTCCCTCCGCCTCGCGATGCACCGCATCCGACGCCGCGCGCTGATCCGCCAGGGATGACGGGACAGCCCTCAGCCAGATTACGGAGGCGGAGCGGGAAGGCGGAACCGGGGATCGCCCACGAGACCGCACTGTGATGGTTGTCCACACCGCACAACGCCCGGTGCGGGACGATCGCGATGACGTGCGGTCAGCCCTGCCCGGGAGGGGGCCGGAGGGTCAGGCGTCGACCCGGTAGGAGGCGATGGCCTGCTCGTAGATCTCGGTCACCCGGTCCCGGTCGCTCTCGGGCCCGATGACCTGGATGACGTGGTACCTGCCGTCGACGATCATGGCGAGATTACGGACGAACACCTCGCGGCCACCGCTCTCCTGCCAGGTGAACTGCCCCTCGGCCATGGCCTGCCGGCCGACGTCGACCCGGCGCAGCCCGGACGAGGAGGACCAGCTGGAGTCCCGGAACGGCTGGAGCTCGGGCTCCTTGTCCCGCTGGTAGTCCAGTGGATCGCTGCCGCCCGCCTCCACCGTGTCCCGGCCGGGCACCACGAGCAGGGTGAACCCGTCGCTGCCGTAGCGGATCTGACGGTCCGCGTTGGCGGGGCTGCGCTGCCAGTCCTTCGGTACGCCGACCTCGAAGCCCTCCGCGTCCTTGCGGAGCGCGTAGCCGGGGGCGAGCGCGACGGCGGACCGGCTGGTCTGCGGCTGCTGGGACCCGGGCCCGGCGGACCCGTCCGCCGAGGCGGACGGCGTGGGCTCCCCCGAGGCCGCGGGCGGTGCGGCGGAACCGGCGGGCGAACCCTGCGCGCCGCTGTCCCCGCCCGGCTCCTGCTTCGGCAGGAACATCACCGCGTACGCGACGGCGGCGGCCATCAGCAACAGGATGAGGATGAGCAGCAGCCGGCCCAGACTGCGCGGGGAGGACGATCCCTCGCTCCGGCGCTGCGGTTCCCGCAGCACCCGGGGGCCCTTGGGCGCACGCGGTGCGCGGACCGGGCGATCCGATTCCCAGGCCTCCACGGGCATCCGCACGGACCGGTCGGGCGGCAGCAGTGACTCCTGCCGGTCCCGCGAGCTGCCGCCGCGTTGCTTCGGCGGCTGCTGACGCTTCCCCTGGCGGTGCCGGCCGTGCGCCGTGCCGGAGCCGAAACGGCCCCAACGCCGGCGGACCAGCTCGCCCCTGCGGCGTACGACGGGGAGCCGGGTGGCGTCGGGCGCGGGCAGCGTCACGACATCGGCGCCCGCCTCCGGCTCCGGCGCGGAGCGCACCAACGAGCGCAGCCAGCCGCGCAGCTCCTCGAAGTCCGGCCGCTCCGTGGGGTCCTGGCGCAGCAGCGACTCGACGACGGGCCGCAGCGGGCCGCACTCCTCCGCGAAGGCGGGCGGCTCGCCGCACACCATCTGGACGAGCTCGGCCGCGTTCTCCTCGGGGTAGGGGGCGTGGCCCTGGACGGCGCGGTAGAGCAGCGCGCCGAGCGCCCACAGGTCGGTGGAGGGGCCGATCGGGGGCGCGAGCTGCCAGTTGTCGTGGACCGGGCCCGCCTGCTCGGGGGCCCAGCGCTCGGTGACGGCTCCGACGACGACGATCCGGGCCTGGCGGGCGCGTTCGGCGGCGAGCGGGGTGGCGGGGCCGCGGTAGACGGCGGGTTCGCCGCCGCCCGCCACGGCGTCCTCCCAGGCCCGGGAGGCGGCCCGCCCGTCCGGGGGCGGCGCGGTGCGGGCGAGCTGCCCGGGCGCGGGGACCGGCGGGCCGGGCCGCCGGGAATCGGCGCGCAGCGCGTCCTCGCCGGAGCCGCCCGCGGAGACGGGCCGCCCCGCACCGGGCCCGTCGTCCCAGGTCCCCGCGAGGTGGACGCGGCGACCGGGCGGACGGGGGCCCTCTTCGTCGTCCTCGTCGTCCTCGTCGTCCTCGTCGTCGTAGGGGTCCTCGGCGGGGCTGCCCCAGGGAGCGGTCAGCCGGGGGGCCACGGGGGCGTCCGGGGCGGGGGCGAGGGGGGCCGGGCGCTGGAAGGGGAGGACACCGGTTTCGGCGTCCGCGTCGGCGTTGCTGCCGACGTCGGTGCCGGTTCCGGCTGCGGGGAGAGGGCCGTTGGTGCCTGCGCCCGTGCCCGTGCCCGTGGTGTCGACGTCCGTGCCGGTGTCGGTGTACGGGGCGGCTCCCCGGCCTTCCGGCGGCGACTTCGTGAGGTCGGCCGGAGTGCGGTCGGCCTGCTGCTGGTCCTCGGTGACCCGGGCGGCGGCCCGCGCGCCCGCCCGGTAGGCGGCGATGGCTCCGGCGCGGGCGGTCCGCAGCTGGGCGGCGCTCGCGGCGCCCGGCTCGGCGGGGGGCGGTACGGCGGTGTACGGGACGGCGGGGGCGGCGGGGCGCGGGACGATCTCCTGGCCGTCGTCCCGGGGCCCCGGGACGGATTCGGCCTCCCGGCCCGGCGGCCGGTCGTACCGGTCGTCGTCCCGGCGCGGCGCGTACCCCTGCGGCAGCGGCGGAACGGGAATCTCCCAGCCCTCACGGCTCTCGCGCCCCTCGCCGCTGTCGCCCCTCCCGTAGCCGACGTCCTCCTGGACGTCCGCGTACTCCTCGACGGCCGCGTAGCTCTCGACCGCCGCGAACTCTTCGACGCTCTCGACGCTCTCGTGGCTCTCGTGGCTCTCGTGGCTCTCGTGGCTCTCGTGGCTCTCGATGGTCGCGTGGCTCTCGACCGCCGCGTACTCCGCATCCGCGTGCGCGTCGCTCCTGCCCGGCGGGAGCGGGAACGTGCCGCCGAGCTCCCTCGGCGGCGCGGGATCGACGGCCGGAATGCCGTACGTGGTGGGGGCGGCCATCGGATCGGTGTCGGGCTGCGGTTCGGGGGCGTACCCGCAGAGCGCCTCCTCGGCGGCACCTGCCGCGAGGCCGGTGAGCATGACGCGGCCGTCGTCGCACACCAGGACCGTGCGCACGGTGATGTTGCGATGGGTCCAGCCGTGGGCGTGCAGCACCCGCAGGGCGGTGAGCACGTCGGAGCCGATCTCGGCGGCCCGGTAGGGGTTGAGGGGCCGTTCCGCGAGGAGGGCGGCGAGCGGGCGGGCCGCGACGAACTCGCTCACTATCCACAGCGAACCCGCCTCGGCGAACACGTCGAAGACCTGGTCGAGCCGGGGGTGGTCGGGCACCTGGGCGGCGGCCTGCGCGGCCTCGATCGCCCGCCGGACCGCGGGGTCCGTGCTGCGGCGGACCGCCCGCCCGGTGGCGCGGCCGGACGCCGAGGGCCGCCCGTCGGCGTCGAGCACCTCCGCGTCCACGATCTCCGGCAACGGCACCTGGCGGACCAGGACTTCCTGACCGCTGTATGTGTCGAACGCCCGGGTCTCGACCAGTTCGTACCCGTCGGACGGAGGCAGGGGAAGGCGGTAGCGGTCGGCAAGCACCCGACCCGCGTAGTCGTCCACGACGCCTCCCCAGAGCGCGCTGTTCCCCCGGCCAACAGAGTGCACGTATCCGTCAGTTACGGTCATTTGATGGGCAATTGACCTGCTGTTCCGGCTGCGTACGGTCCCTGGCCTCTTACGATACGTGGCAACACGGGCCGACGGGCCGGGTCGTGCCAACCCGGCCCGCACAAACGTTTCACTCCCGCCGGTCCACGGGCGTGCCCGCCGCTCAGCCCGTGCGCGCGCCCGCTGGTCAGACCGTAGGCGTGCCCGCTGCTCAGTCCGTGGGGGTGAAGGTGGCGAACGCCGTTTCGCGCAGCGTCCGGCACTCGTCGCCGTCCCACTCGTCCACCTTGCAGCTGATCATGATGGAGTAGCCGCGCTTGGCGTCCACCTTGAAACCGCGGTTGAGCACCCGGACCCGGACGCCGTTGTGGTTGCGTTCGAACGTCCAGTCCGCGACGGTCGGATAGCCGTTGTACTCGACCTTCTTTATGCTGACGTGCTTGTAGTCGTCGCTGAGGACCTTGGCGCTCGCGACGGCCCCGCGCCAGGCGGCGACCGCGTCGTCCTTGGGCGAGCTGTTGAAGTCGACCTGGACCCGGGGGAAGCTGCCCCGCCCGGCGTTGTAGATGCCGCCGGAGTTGGCGCCCGCTATGGCCGTGCGCTTGAAGTCCCCGGGCATCGCCATGGTGAAGTGGAACCGGGTGTCGGTGACCATCTCGTAGCCGGCGGGCAGGGCGTCGCCCCCGGCCGGCTCGTCGCCCTTGGGGTCGTCGGTCTTCGGGTCCTCGGCGTCGTCGCCGGACGGGTCCTCCGAGGCCCGGCCGTCCTCCGTGCCCTGGCCCTCCTTCTGGCCGTCGCCCTGCCCGTCGGCCGAACCGCCGCCCGTGTCGTCGCCCTTGTCGTCGGTGCCGCCTGCCGAGGCTCCGGCCGACGCGGCGGTGTCGCCCTTGGCGCCCTGGTCCGCGTCGCCGCCGCCGAGGGTGAGTGCGAGGACCGTGCCGAGGATGGCCAGCGCGACGACGGCCGCGATGATCGCGAGGGTGCGGCGGGGCACCACGTCGGTGATCGAGGCGCGCGTGGACGCGGGCGAGGACGGCGGGCGCTGCCCAGGTACGGAAGCACTCGCCGCCGCGGACTTCGGGGCGCCGACGGGGGCCGCTGCGGCTCCCTTCGCGGCCGCCGGGGACGCGGGGGCTGTCGCCGGGGCGGACGCCGCGGCCACTCCGGACTTCGCGCCCGGGGCGAAGGCCCCGGGGGGCGACGGCGGCTTGGGCGGGGCGGCGGGCGAGCCGGTGGCAGCGGCGGCCGGAGAGCTCGCCGCCGCGGCCGCGCCTGCGGCGACTCCCGCCGCCAGGGCCGGGGTCTTCGCGTTGCGCACGGAGCGCAGGGCTCCGCGCAGCCGGTCGCGGGCGCCCTCGCCGGACTCGCCCGAACCGGTGGACTGCTTCGGCGGCTTCGGCGGCTTCGGAGTCCTGGGCTGCTTCGGCGTCCGCTTGGCGAGGGGGTCGGCGGCGGGCGTCGGCGGCAGCGCCATGATCCGGGTGGAGTCCGCGGGGGCCGGCTCGGGTACGTCGGGGGCGCTGATGACGTCGTTGAGCAACGCCCGCGCCCCGGCGTCGTCGAGGCGCTGTTCGGGGTCCCGGACGAGCAGCCCGTAGATGACCTCGGCGAGTGGACCGGCGTTCTTCGGCGGGTCGAGCGGTTCGGTCATCACGGCCGTCAGGGTGGCGATGGCCGAGCCCTTGTCGTAGGGCGGGCTGCCCTCGACGCTCGCGTACAGCAGTCCGCCGAGCGACCACAGGTCGGCGGGCGGGCCCGGCTTGTGACCACGGGCCCGCTCCGGCGAGATGTACGAGGGGGCGCCGACGAGCATGCCGGTGGAGGTGACCGACGGGTCGCCCTCGACCTGGGCGATGCCGAAGTCGGTGAGCACGACGCGCCCGTCCTCGGCGATCAGCACGTTGGACGGCTTCACGTCGCGGTGCAGGATGCCCTCGCGGTGCGCCGAGCGCAGCACGTCGAGGATGGCGAGCCCGACCTCGGCCGCCCGCTTCGGCGTCAGCGTGCCGTCCTCACGGATCGCCTCGGCGAGGGACTTGCCCTCGATCAGCTCCATGACGATCCACGGACGGTCGTCCTCGTCGACCACGTCGTAGACGGTCACCGCGCTGTTGTTGCGGATCCGTGCGATCGCCTTGGCCTCACGCAGGGTGCGCGTGATCAGCCGGCGCTTCTCGTCCTCGTCGATCGCCGAGGGGAACCGCAGTTCCTTGACCGCGACCGTGCGGCCGAGCGTCTCGTCGTCGGCGCGCCAGACCGTACCCATGCCGCCCCGGCCGAGCACCTCGCCGAGCCGGTAGCGCCCCGCGAGGAGACGACCGTTCGTGTCCCGTTGGGGCTCCCGTGCCTGCTCCGCCTCCGACATGCGTCCCCTCTGCGATCAACCCGCCCTGGCAGAGCGTTCATTGTCCCTCACCCCGGGACCGGTCCTGGTGCCGGGTCCGGGGTCCGCCGCGCCGCGGTCCGAAGAGGGAAGCCCCCACAGCCTCCTACCAACCCGGCCTCCCGTCCAGGCCGGTCCGGGCGGCCCCCGCCGCTCCCCCGGGCCGGCGGAGCCCAACTGGCCCGGGGCGAACAGGCGGTGCCCGCCGCTCGGGGCACATGACGGGACAGCCCTTAGTTCGGCACGATGTCCGGTGCGCCGAGCCGCGCCGCGTCCGCCGTGAGGTCGTCGGGCTGCCGCTGCGATTCGCGTTCGGCCTCCACCCGCTTCTCGTAGTGCTGGACCTCCCGGTCGATCCGCCCCTCGTCCCAGCCCAGCACCGGCGCCATCAGCTCCGCGCAGAGCCGGGCGCTGCGGGTGCCCCGGTCGAAGGTCTCGATGGAGATCCGGGTGCGCCGGGTCAGCACGTCGTCCAGATGGCGGGCGCCCTCGTGGGAGGCCGCGTAGACGATCTCGGCGCGCAGATAGTCGTCGGCGGCGGGCAGGGGTTCGCCCAGGGTGGGGTCGGCGAGGATCAGTTCCAGAATTTCCTCCGTCATTGAGCCGTACCGGTTGAGCAGATGCTCCACCCGGGCGACATGGAGTCCGGCCCGCGCCGCGATCCGGGCGCGCGCGTTCCACAGGGCCTTGTATCCCTCGGCCCCCAGCAGCGGGGTGTCCTCGGTGACGCAGGCGGCGACCCGCTGGTCGAGTCCGTGCACCGCCTCGTCCACCGCGTCCTTGGCCATGACCCGGTACGTCGTGTACTTGCCGCCCGCCACGACAACCAGGCCGGGGGCGGGATGGGCCACCGTGTGCTCGCGCGACAGCTTGCTCGTGGCGTCCGACTCGCCGGCCAGCAGCGGTCGCAGTCCGGCGTAGACGCCCTGGACGTCGTCCCTGGTCAGCGGGGTGCTCAGGACGGAGTTGACGTGCTGGAGGAGATAGTCGATATCGGCGCTGGAGGCGGCCGGGTGGGCCTTGTCCAGGTCCCAGTCGGTGTCCGTGGTGCCGATGATCCAGTGCCGGCCCCAGGGGATGACGAAGAGGACGGACTTCTCGGTGCGCAGGATGAGGCCGGTCGAGGAGTGGATGCGGTCCTTGGGGACGACCAGGTGGATGCCCTTGGAGGCCCGGACGTGGAACTGCCCGCGCTCGCCGATGAGCCCCTGGGTGTCGTCGGTCCACACACCGGTCGCGTTGACCACCTGCTTGGCCCGGACCTCGTACTCCGCGCCGCCCTCGACGTCCCTGACGAGCGCGCCCACGACCCGCTCGCCCTCGCGGAGGAAGCCGGTCACCCGGGCCCGGTTCGCCACCTGAGCCCCGTAGGACGCGGCGGTGCGCACCAGCTCGGTGACGAAGCGGGCGTCGTCCATCTGGGCGTCGTAGTACTGGAGGGCGCCGACCAGGGCGTCCTTCTTCAGCGCGGGGGCGACCCGCAGGGCGTGCTTGCGGGAGAGGTGGCGGTGGACGGGGAGACCGCGGCCGTGGCCGGAGGAGACCGACATCGCGTCGTACAGCGCGACGCCGGAACCGGCGTAGAGCCGCTCCCAGCCCTTGTGCTGCAAGGGGTAGAGGAAGGGCACGGGCTTCACCAGGTGCGGGGCGAGCCGTTCCAGGAGCAGCCCGCGCTCCTTGAGCGCCTCCCGGACCAGGGCGAAGTCGAGCATCTCCAGATAGCGCAGGCCGCCGTGGATCAGCTTGCTCGACCTGCTCGATGTGCCGGACGCCCAGTCGCGCGCCTCGACCAGCCCGGTCGAGAGGCCCCTGGTGGCGGCGTCCAGCGCCGTGCCCGCGCCGACCACGCCCGCCCCCACGACCAGCACGTCCAGTTCGCGCTCGGCCATGGCGGCGAGCGCGACGGTGCGCTCGGCGGGTCCCAGTGTCGCTGTCCTCACTGCTGCCTCCCGGTGGATCGGGGTGGTCGGACACGGGAGTGCCAGCCGGCCGAGGGGCCGGCCGCCCGTGTCCACCCCTCGATTCTGTCCGCGCTCCCCGAGTTCAGCCACCGCCTGTGGACAACACCCGGGCGACCGGAGCCACGCAATGCGACATATAGGTCATATTTACGCCTAGTCTGACATTGCACTGTCCACAGCAGTTGCGATCTTCTCTCTCCGCTCTTAGGGGGGCTTCTGTATGCCCGCAGACCTCGCCGTCATCGGACTCGGTCACCTCGGCCTGCCCCTCGCCCAGGCCGCCGTGACCGCCGGAATCGACACCGTCGGCTACGACCCGGACCCACGCCCCTACGCGGAGCTCGGAGCGGGCCGCAGCCCCGTCGAGGGCACCCTCACAGCGTCCGAGATCCGCCGTATGCTCTCCGGCGGCTTCCGGCCCACCACCAACGCCGCCGAGCTGGGCCGGGTCCGTACCGCCGTGATCTGCTCCCCCACCCCGCTCGGCCCCGACCGGTCGGTCGACCTCACCGCGCTCGGCGACGCCGCCCGCGCGCTGGCGGCCCGGCTCCGCCCGCACACCACCGTGCTGCTGGAATCCGCCGTGCCGCCCGGCACCACCGAGAACGTCCTGCGCCCCCTGCTCGAAGAGGGCTCGGGGCTCGTCGCCGGACGCGACTTCCACCTCGCCTGCTCCCCGAGCCGGCTCGACCCCGGCAACCGCACCCACGTCCTGGCCAACACACCCAAGGTCATCGGCGGCCTCACCCCCGCCTGCACCGAGTCGGCCGCCGCCTTCTACGGACGTCTCACCGACAAGGTCGTACGGGCCCGCGGGCCGCGCGAGGCGGAGATGACGAAGGTCCTGGAGACCAACTTCCGGCACGTCAACATCGCGCTGGTCAACGAGATGGCGGTGCTCTGCCACGACCTCGGCGTCGACCTCTGGGACGTCATCCGGTGCGCCGAGACCAAGCCGTTCGGATTCCAGCCCTTCCGCCCGGGACCCGGCGTCGGCGGACACGGCGTCCCGGTGGACCCGGGCTGCCTGCCCTACAGCACCCGCACCCCCGGACACCCGCTGCGGATGGTCTCGCTGGCGCAGGAGATCAACGACCGGATGCCCAGTTACGTCATCCAGCGCTGCGCCACCCTCCTGAACGAGCACGGCAAGTCCGTCCGGGGCGCGCGCGTGCTGCTGCTCGGCGTCACCTACAAGCCGGACAGCGCCGACCAGGAGGCCGCCCCCGCCCGGGAGATCGCCACCCGGCTGATGGACATGGGCGCCCAGATCGGCTACCACGACCCGCACGTCCTGGACTGGCGGGTGCGCGAACGCCCCGTCCCGCGCGCCGACTCGCTGTACGAGGCGGCGGCCGCCGCCGACCTGACCGTACTGCTCCAGCAACACCGCACCTACGACCTCCAGGGCCTCGCGGTGAAGGCCCAACTGCTCCTGGACACCCGGGGGGCCACTCCGGCGGGGGCCGCGCACCGGCTCTGAGACGTGACGGGGCGTCGAAAGATTGTCGGTGACCGTTCACGGAGGGTCCTGCTACTCTGCGGCGTCACAGAGCGCACAGTCGTGCGATCTCGCACAGTCGTGCGCAGCCCGTCCCAGGGGGAGCCCCACCGTGAGTCAGCCCGTGCAGCCGCCGAACCAGCCCCAGCAGCCGTACGGCGGCCAGCCTGTCGACGGCAACCCGTACGCCGGCCAGCCGGGCCAGCAGCCCCCGGCCCCGGGCGGCAACCCGTACGGCCAGCAGCCCCCGGCCCCGGGCGGTGCCCCCTACGGCCAGCAGCCTCCCGCCCCGGGCGGCGCCCCGTACGGCCAGCAGCCTCCGGCGCCGACCGGCAACCCGTTCGGGGGCCAGCAGCCGGGCCAGGGCGCCCCGTTCGGCGGCGGCGCGCCCTTCGCCCCGGCGCCCCCGGCCCGCAACAACATCCTGCTCGGCGTGCTGGTCGCCCTGGGCGCGGCCGTCGTCGCGGGCATCCTGTACGGCGTGATCGCGGGCTCCATCGAGCGCGAGGTCGGCTACGCGGCGGTCGGCGTCGGCTTCCTGGTCGGCTTCGCGGCGAGCAAGCTCGGCGGCTCCAGCCCGGCGGTCATCGCGGCGTCGGCGGTCTTCTCGATCGGCGCCGTCTACCTCGGCCAGCTCATCGGCATCTCGATGGTGCTCTCCGACCTGGCGCAGATCCCCTTCTCCGAGGTCGTCGGCGACCACTTCGGCACCGTGACGGAGGCCTGGTCGCAAGAGGCCGACTTCATGACCTACCTCTTCCTCGCCCTCGCCGCGGCCGCCGCCGTCGGTGGCGCCAAGAAGGCCGGCTGACGCCCGCGGAACCATACGGAAGGGCCCGGACCGTCACGACGACACGGTCCGGGCCCTTTCGCGTACGTATCCGGTCAGCGGCGGTGCTGCGAGTCCGCCACCGTCACCTCGACGCGCTGGAACTCCTTGAGGTCGCTGTAGCCGGTGGTGGCCATCGCGCGGCGCAGGGCCCCGAAGATGTTCATCGAGCCGTCCGGGGTGTGCGAAGGACCGGTGAGGACCTCCTCCGTCGTCCCGACCGAGCCGAGGTCGACCAGCTTGCCGCGCGGCACGTCCTCGTGGACGGCCTCCATGCCCCAGTGGCGGCCGCGGCCCGGCGCGTCCGTCGCACGGGCCAGCGGGGAGCCCATCATCACGGCGTCCGCACCACAGGCGATGGCCTTCGGCAGGTCGCCGGACCAGCCGACGCCGCCGTCGGCGATGACGTGGACGTACCGGCCGCCGGACTCGTCCATGTAGTCGCGGCGGGCCCCGGCGACGTCCGCGACGGCGGTGGCCATCGGGACCTGGATGCCGAAGACGTTGCGCGTGGTGTGCGCGGCGCCGCCGCCGAAGCCGACGAGGACACCGGCCGCGCCGGTCCGCATCAGGTGCAGGGCGGCGGTGTACGTGGCGCAGCCGCCGACGATGACCGGGACGTCCAGCTCGTAGATGAACTGCTTCAGGTTCAGCGGCTCGGCCGCGCCCGAGACGTGCTCGGCGGAGACCGTCGTGCCGCGGATGACGAAGATGTCGACGCCCGCGTCGACGACCGCCTTGGAGAACTGGGCGGTGCGCTGCGGGGAGAGCGCGGCGGCGGTGATGACACCGGAGTCGCGCACCTCCTTGATGCGCTGCCCGATCAGCTCCTCCTGGATGGGGGCCGAGTAGATCTCCTGGAGCCGGCGGGTCGCGGACTCGACCGGCATCTCGGCGATCTCGTCCAGCAGCGGCTGCGGGTCGGCGTGCCGGGTCCACAGGCCTTCCAGGTTCAGCACGCCCAGGCCGCCGAGCTCGCCGATCCGGATGGCGTGCTGCGGCGAGACCACGGAGTCCATGGGAGCGGCCAGGAACGGCAGCTCGAAACGGTAGGCGTCGATCTGCCAGGCGATCGAGACCTCCTTCGGGTCCCGGGTGCGGCGGCTCGGAACGACAGCGATGTCGTCGAATGCGTAAGCCCGGCGGCCGCGCTTGCCGCGCCCGATCTCGATCTCAGTCACGATGTGTGGCCTTTCCCTCTACGTCTGCGCTGACCAGTATCCCCGACACGCGGGGAGGGCGTGTCCGGCGGATCAGGACCGGACAGGCCGCGGCGTCTGGTGCGGTGCATCGCAAGGCGCCGGAGCATCCTCATCGCGGAGCGATTCGGGTGTTTCGGCAACGCCGCGAGGGATGGGGCCTCCCCTGCTCGAGCAAAGCCGAGAGCTTGGGGAAGTGCCAGACGCCGCGGGCCCGGTCAGGATCCGCCGGACACGCCCTGGGGGCGGTACCGGGAACTCCGGTCCGCCCCTCACCTGCGCCGATGCGTTACTTCCTGCTGTAGTTCGGCGCTTCGACCGTCATCTGGATGTCGTGCGGGTGGCTCTCCTTGAGGCCCGCCGAGGTGATCCGGACGAAGCGGCCCTTGCTCTCCATCTGGTCGACGGACGCGGCGCCGACGTAGCCCATGGTCTGGCGGAGGCCGCCGACGAGCTGGTGGAGGACGTTGGCCAGCGGGCCGCGGTAGGGCACCTGGCCCTCGATGCCCTCGGGGACGAGCTTGTCGTCCGAGGACACCTCGGCCTGGAAGTAGCGGTCCTTGGAGTAGGACCGGCCCTGTCCGCGGGACTGCATCGCGCCCAGCGAGCCCATGCCGCGGTACGACTTGAACTGCTTGCCGTTGATGAACATCAGCTCGCCCGGGGACTCCTCGCAGCCCGCGAGGAGGCTGCCCAGCATCACGCTGTCCGCGCCCGCGGCAAGCGCCTTGCCGATGTCACCGCTGTACTGGAGGCCGCCGTCGCCGATGACCGGGACGCCCGCGGCACGCGCGGCGAGCGCGGCCTCGTAGATCGCGGTGACCTGCGGGACGCCGATGCCGGCGACCACGCGGGTGGTGCAGATCGAGCCGGGTCCGACGCCGACCTTCACGCCGTCGACACCGGCGTCGATCAGCGCCTGGGCGCCGTCGCGGGTGGCGACGTTGCCGCCGATGACGTCCACGCCGACGCTCGACTTGATCTTCGCCATCCAGTCGAGGGCGTTGCTGTTGTGTCCGTGGGAGGTGTCGACGATCAGGAAGTCGACCCCGGCGGACGCGAGTGCCTGCGCACGGTCCAGCGCCTCGGGGCTCGCGCCGACGGCCGCGCCGACCAGGAGACGGCCTTCGTGGTCCTTGGCGGCGTTCGGGTACTGCTCGGCCTTCTTGAAGTCCTTGACCGTGATGAGGCCCTTGAGGATGCCGGCCTCGTCGACCAGCGGCAGCTTCTCGATCTTGTGGCGGCGCAGCAGCTCCATGGCCTCCACGCCGGAGATCCCGACCCTCCCGGTGACCAGCGGCATCGGCGTCATGACCTCGCGCACCTGGCGCGAGCGGTCCGACTCGAAGGCCATGTCACGGTTGGTGACGATGCCCAGCAGCTTGCCCGCGGGGTCGGTGACCGGTACGCCGCTGATGCGGAACTTCGCGCAGAGCGCGTCCGCCTCGCCGAGCGTGGCGTCGGGGTGCACGGTGATCGGGTCGGTGACCATGCCGGACTCGGAGCGCTTGACCAGGTCGACCTGGTTGACCTGGTCCTCGACCGAGAGATTGCGGTGCAGCACGCCGACGCCGCCCTGGCGGGCCATGGCGATGGCCATCCGGGCCTCGGTCACCTTGTCCATGGCGGCGGACAGCAGGGGGATGTTCACCCGTACGTTGCGCGAGATGAGCGACGAGGTGTCGACCATGTTGGGCAGAACCTCGGACGCGCCGGGCAACAGCAGCACGTCGTCGTAGGTCAGCCCGAGCGTCGCGAACTTCTCGGGCACTCCGTCGACGTTTGCAGTCATGACACCTTCCCCAAATGGCCTTGATCGGTGCGGATGTCCATGCTAACGGGCTCCACGGGTGTCTCATTCCACGATCAAGATCACTTGGCTGTTCTGTAGCTTCCCACAGGGCCTCCGGCAGAGCTTCCGACCGGGCCGGCGCGGGTGTGCCTACTGCTCGGCGAGTGCCCGGAGCCTGCTGAGCGCGCGGTGCTGGGCGACCCGGACCGCCCCCGGGGACATCCCGAGCATCTGGCCGGTCTCCTCCGCGGTCAGCCCGACCGCGACCCGCAGGACGAGCAGCTCGCGCTGGTTGTCCGGGAGGTTGGCCAGGAGCTTCTTCGCCCAGGCGGCATCGCTGCTGAGCAGGGCGCGCTCCTCCGGGCCGAGGGAGTCGTCGGGCCGTTCCGGCATCTCGTCGGAGGGGACGGCGGTCGACCCCGGATGGCGCATCGCGGCGCGCTGGAGGTCGGCGACCTTGTGGCCGGCGATCGCGAAGACGAAGGCCTCGAAGGGCCGGCCGGTGTCCTTGTAGCGCGGCAGCGCCATCAGCACCGCGACGCAGACCTCCTGCGCCAGGTCCTCCACGAAGTGGCGAGCATCACCGGGGAGCCGGTTCAGCCGGGAGCGGCAATAGCGCAGGGCAAGGGGGTGGACGTGGGCCAGCAGATCATGGGTGGCCTGCGCGTCGCCGTCGACGGCCCGGTGCACGAGGGCACCGATCACCGTGGTTTCGTCGTCGCGCATCGGACCATGGTGCCCTGCTGCCGTCCGGTCCGCTCCACCGCGTCCCGAGTTGTGCACCGAAGCGTTATGAGCGGGTGCGCCGGATGTCATGTCCTGCGCCCTCCCCTTCCGCTCGACCGAATCGTTCCTGAGGAACTCCACGACTCAAGGATGCGTCATCGGCCGGGAAGCGTCACATGGCACCGCTGAGCGGCGCCCGGATACGGGGTGTGGCCGGTGGCCCGCTCCGTGTCCCCGTCCGCCGGTCTGCGGACGGGGCGCGGCCCGGTCCGGTCGTCAGCGGACCAGGCCCCAGCGGAATCCGAGGGCCACCGCATGGGCGCGGTCCGAGGCCCCGAGCTTCTTGAACAGGCGCCGTGCGTGGGTCTTGACCGTGTCCTCGGAGAGGAACAGCTCACGGCCGATCTCCGCGTTGGAACGGCCGTGGCTCATGCCTTCGAGCACCTGGATCTCCCGCGCGGTGAGCGTGGGGGCCGCCCCCATCTCGGCGGACCGCAGCCGGCGCGGGGCGAGCCGCCACGTCGGGTCGGCCAGCGCCTGGGTGACGGTGGCCCGCAGCTCGGCGCGCGAGGCGTCCTTGTGCAGATAGCCGCGGGCCCCGGCGGCGACCGCGAGCGCGACGCCGTCCAGGTCCTCGGCGACGGTCAGCATGATGATCCGGGCCCCGGGGTCGGCGGAGAGCAGCCGCCGGACGGTCTCCACACCTCCCAGACCGGGCATGCGTACGTCCATCAGAATCAGATCCGAACGATCGGCACCCCAGCGGCGGAGGACTTCCTCGCCGTTGGCCGCCGTCGTCACGCGCTCGACGCCGGGCACGGTGGCCACCGCACGGCGGAGCGCTTCTCGGGCAAGCGGGGAGTCGTCGCAGACGAGGACGGATGTCATGACCGTCCTCCGCAGCTGATGCGCGTCACCTTGAGCCTCCAGGCTGATACAAGTCGTCACCTGTGCGGTTGACCCCCTCGGACATGCGCCCGAGCCGGATATCCGTCAACCGCATCCGTTCCCTTAACGACGGTCACTCGAAAGAGTTACGGGTCGGGCGGCCGGGTTCGGCACTCTACGTGAGGGGCCGTGCACGGAGAAGAACGGCACGGGTGATTCACCCGTCAACCGGATCTTCACCCGTTGGCGTGCCCTGTTCAGCACTATTTCTTCCCTTTTGAGGGTGTCTGTGGCTAGATTCGCAATCAGTCATATTTACATCTACTAGCACCGTAGATGTACGGTCGAGACTTCGGTCACACCGATCACAGACGGTCCGATCACAGCAGGCCGTCGATCACAGACGGTCTGCAGACCGTCGGTCACAGACGGTCGAGGATGCCGCTTCCGACTCAGCACAGCTCCGAGGGGACAAGCAATGGCAGATTTCTCCCGCCTTCCCGGACCCAACGCAGACCTGTGGGACTGGCAGCTGCTCGCCGCCTGCCGAGGCGTGGACAGCTCCCTGTTCTTCCACCCGGAGGGTGAGCGCGGCGCGGCCCGGAGCGCCCGCGAGGCCTCCGCCAAGGAGGTGTGCATGCGCTGCCCGGTACGGGCCGAGTGCGCGGCGCACGCCCTGGCCGTACGGGAGCCCTACGGAGTGTGGGGCGGCCTGACGGAGGACGAGCGCGAAGAGCTGATGGGCCGGGCCCGAACCCGGCTGATCGGCGCGGCGCCCTCCGGAGCCCCCGCCACCGGCCCCGGCGCCACCTGACACCCGTACGCCACACCTGAACGCAGAAACGTTTCTTCGACAACTTCAGCCATCCGGCCCGCGACCGGCCGCAGCGGGACCGGACCCCTCACCGCCCGTGGGCCGCGGGGCCCGGCGGGCGCCGCGGCCCCGCGCGGTCTCTCAGCGGGCGGCCGTTCGCGACAGCTGGTCCAGGGTGGCCGCCACCGCCGGGACCCGGGCCAGGTCCGGCAGGGTCAGGGCAACGATCTCCCGCTCGATCGCGGGCTCGACCGGCACGGCCCTGGCCCCCTTGGGGCGTACCGACTCGACGGCCAGCTCCGGCAGCACCGCCACCCCGAGATCGGCCCCGACGAGGCCCATCACCGCCGGGTAGTCGTCGGTGGCGAAGTCGATGCGGGGGGTGAAGCCGGACTCCTCGCAGACCTCGACCAGCTGCCGGCGGCAGCGCGGGCAGCCCGCGATCCACGACTCCTCGGCCAGCTCGCCGATGGACAGGCTCGACGCCCCGGCCAGCCGGTGCCCCTCCGGGACCAGACCGATCAGCCGGTCGGTGAGCAGCGGCCGGACCACCAGGTCGTCCCATTCACCGCCGGTCGCCCCGTAACGGAAGGCCAGCGCGATGTCGCAGTCGCCCTCGCGCAGCAGGTCCACCGAGCGCGGCGGCTCGGCCTCGACGAGTGACACCCGGGTGCCGGGGTGTTCGGCGCGCAGCGCGGCCAGTGCCCCCGGGACCAGAGTGGAGCTGCCGCTGGGGAAGGAGACCAGCCGGACCCGGCCGGCCCGCAGTCCGGCGATGGCGGCGACCTCCTCCTCCGCGGCGGTCAGCCCCGCGAGGATGCCGGACGCGTGCCGCACCAGCGCCTCGCCGGCCTGGGTGAGGCGCATCTCGCGGCCGGTGCGGATCAGCAGCGTGGTGCCCGCGGAGGCTTCCAGGGCCTTCATCTGCTGGCTGACGGCGGGCTGGGTGCAGCCGAGTTCGCGGGCGGCGGCGGAGAACGAGCCGGTGGTGGACACGGCGCGCAGGACACGGAGGTGGCGGGCTTCGATCACTCCTCCACTATAAGAAATTCTTGGATGCCAGGCGAATTAATCGCATGCCACTTTGAGGGCGGCGGGAGCGGGGGCAGCCGGTTAGCGTGACCGTATGAAGCTGCTGACCGTGAACATCGGCCGACCCGGCCACTCCCCGCGGACCGACGGCCCCGGTGGCCTCACCGGGATCGACAAGCGACCGGTGGAGTCGCCCGTGGCGGTCCTCGACCCCGGCCCCAAGGGCGTCGGCGGCAGCGGGCTGGCCGGGGACACGGTGTGCGACCTGCGTCATCACGGCGGCAGCGACCAGGCGGTGTACGCCTTCGCCCGGGAGGAGCTGGACGTCTGGGAGCGGGAGCTGGGCGGCCGGAAGCTGGCCAACGGGGTGTTCGGCGAGAACTTCACGACGCTGGGCCTCGACGTCAGCGGCGCGCGGATCGGCGAGCGCTGGCGGGTGGGGGCGGACCTGGTGCTGGAGGTGACCTCGGGACGCATTCCGTGCCGGACCTTCGCCCACCATCTCGGGGAGGCGGGGTGGGTCCGGCGGTTCACCCGGCAGGGCGCCACCGGCGCGTATCTGCGGGTGATCGAGCCGGGCACGGTCCGCGCCGGGGACACGATCGAGATCGTGCACCGGCCGGACCACGAGGTCACCGCCGCCCTGCAGTTCCGGGCCGTGACGACCGAACGCACCCTGCTGCCCGCACTGCTGGCCGCCGGGGAGGCGCTGCACCCCGAGGCGCTGCGCACGGCACGGGAGTACGTCGCGCGCCAGGGCTGACGGGAACTGGACCGGTGCGCGGTGCGTCCACCACCAGTGACCTGCGCCCGATGAGCAGTCTTCGAGCCGAGTGGCACGTCTCAGGGGGAAGACCATGCCCGACCCGCAGCAGCCCTGGTACACCCCGGGCCCGCCGCAGCAGCCCGTTCCCGGCAACCCGTACGCCTCCGGTGGCGGCTACGGACCGCCGCCGCCGCCACCGCCACCGCCGCCGCCGCGTCGCCGGCGCTTCGGCCGGGCCCCGGTCGTCGCCGCGGTCGTCGCGCTGGTGCTGGTGGTCGTGGCAGGAGGGGTGTACGCCCTCACCGACCGGTGGCGGGACGGGCCCGCGAAGCCCGTGGCGAAGGAGTCGCCCGGCCCCTCCGGGTCCGCGTCCCCGTCCGGTACCCCCGCGGCGGGCGGCCCGGAGCTGAGCCACATCCCGACGACGGAGGAGGTCCGGGCGGCGCGGAAGCCGGGCGAGGCGGCGGCGTGGATCGTCGACGACAGGACCGACCTGCCCAAGCAGATCAACCGGGTGCACGACCTGTGGATCGTCGGTGACACCGCCGTCCAGGCCCTGCACCGGAAGGTCACGGCCTACCGCCTCTCGGACGGCGCCGAGGTCTGGAACGTGACGCTGCCCTCCGCCGTGTGCGAGACCCCGGCCAACCCGACGCCCGACGGCAGGGTCGTGGTCTTCCATCACGAGAGGCCGGACAACGAGCGGGGCAACCAGTGCAACCAGATGCGGATGATCGACCTGAAGACCGGGGAGCAGGGGTGGCACAAGGAGCTCGACGAACCCGGTGACCGGGACAACACGTTCATCGTCTACAGCGCCATCAGCGGCGACACCCTGGCCGTCGCCCGGAACATGCAGGCCATCACCTACCGGATGGACGACGGGAGCAAGCTCTACGAGGTCCCCCGGGAACACAAGGGCAAGTGCGTCCCCCGCGACGTGGCGGGCGGCGTCGCCCGGCTGCTGGTCAGCTCCAACTGCATGATCGCCATCGACCGGAGCAAGAACTACGGCCAGGTGCGCGAGCTCGACCCGCGCACCGGCAAGGTCCTGTGGCGCTACCGGATGAAGACCGGCTGGAGCTTCGGCAGCCTGATCTCCATGGACCCGGTCGTCTTCACCACCTACAACAACGAGGACAGCGCGAGCGACTGGCGGATCACGGTCCTGGACCCCGGGGGCGAACACCGCGTCACCTTCGACGCCCGGGACAAGGGTTTCGAGGAGTGCGCCGGAGACGGGTCGGGCGGAAACATCCAGCCCTGCCGGGGCACCGGGGTCGGCAAGGGCCTCATCATGCTGGGCGGCACCGACCAGGTGGGCGCGTACGACGTGAAGACCGGGAAGTTCCTGTGGGGGGTCAAGTCCGATGAGCTGCGCATGCTGTATCCGCTCCGCGCGGAGGACGGCAAGGCCATGCGCGTTTACGAGGCGGCCACCTCACGCCGCCCCGGCCGGACCTTCGTCATGGGTCCGCGCGGCGCGGGCACGGAGACGGACGTCGTGAAGCACCCGGTGGCGACCGCCCCGTACGAATACGAAATGTTCGCGGCGCACACGGCCTATGTCGACGGGCGGCTCGTCCTGACGTCGACGCACGTGAGCGGCGACGAGAACCACCAGCCCGTGCGCGAGGCCCGCATGCTGTCCTTCGCCCCCGAGGCGCCGTGACGGGACCTGACGGGACGCGCCCTGACGGGATGACGGGCGGGTTCCTGGTCGTGGTCGTGGTCGTGGAGAAGGGGCAGCGGGCGGGTGAGCCGCCGGACCACGCGGGGCACTAACGTGCCGCGTATGACGACTGCACTGATCACAGGCGCGACGGCGGGTATCGGGGCCGCGTTCGCGCGGCGGCTCGCGGCCCAGGGACACAACCTGGTGCTGGTGGCGCGGGACACCGCACGGCTGCGCGAGCAGGCCACCGAACTGCACGACCGGCACGGCATCGAGGCCGAGGTGCTGAGCGCCGACCTGTCCACGGACGACGGGATCGAGTCGGTCGAGAAGCGGCTCGCGGAGCGCAGACACCCGGTCGATCTGCTGGTCAACAACGCCGGGTTCGGCAACAAGGGGCGCTTCCTGGAGGTGTCCATGGCCGATGAGCTGACCATGCTGAAGGTGCACTGCGAGGCCGTGCTGCGGCTGACCTCGGCGGCCACCACCGGAATGAAGGAGCGGGGCCGGGGCGCGGTGGTCAACGTGGCGTCCGTCGCGGCGTTCGTGCCGCGCGGTACGTACGGGGCGTCCAAGGCGTGGGTCGTGCAGTTCACCCAGGGCGCGGCGCGGGATCTGGGCGGGTCGGGGGTGCGGCTGATGGCGCTGTGCCCCGGGTTCGTGCGGACGGAGTTCCACGAGCGGGCCGGGATGGGCACGGACAACATCCCGGGCTGGCTGTGGCTCGACGCGGACAAGCTGGTGTCCGCGGCGCTGACGGATCTGGCCCGGGGGAAGACGCTGTCGATCCCGGACCCGCGCTACAAGGCGCTGATGGGCCTGGTCAAGGTCGCCCCGCGGGGCCTGCTCGGCGGGGTCACCTCGCGGACGGGGCGCAAGTACGGCCCGCAGTAGCCGGTTCGCCGTGCCAGGTGCGGTGATACGGGGGGTGCGGCGGCACGGGGATGCGGTACGGCGGTGCGCGGTACGGGGGTGCTGGGTACGGGGGTGCTTGGTACGGGGTCGGCTCGGTACGGGGGTGCTTGGTACGGGGTCGGCTCGATACGGGGGTGGCTCCGCCTCTCCCGTGTCCGGCCGCCCAGCTCGTACGGGCAGCCATGCCATGAGCCGCGGTCGGTCCCGTACCGTCCCGTCCCTGCGTGAGCCGGAACGCACCGAGGCCCGGCGCCCCCGCGACGGGGGTGCCGGGCCTCATGCGTACCGAAAGGTACCGCGTGTACTAGTGGGAGTGGCCGTGGCCGCCGTGACCGGCGTCGGCCTCTTCCTCGGCCGGCTTCTCGACGACCAGGGTCTCGGTCGTGAGCAGCAGCGACGCGATGGACGCGGCGTTCTCCAGGGCGGAGCGGGTGACCTTGACCGGGTCGATGACGCCGGCCTTGACCAGGTCGCCGTACTCGCCGGTGGCGGCGTTGAAGCCCTGGCCCTTGTCGAGCTCGGAGACCTTGGAGGTGATGACGTAACCCTCCAGGCCGGCGTTCTCGGCGATCCAGCGCAGCGGCTCGACGGCGGCGCGGCGGACGACCGCGACACCGGTGGCCTCGTCGCCGGTCTTGCCGAGGTTGCCCTCCAGGACCTTCACGGCGTGGACGAGGGCGGAGCCACCGCCGGAGACGATGCCCTCCTCGACAGCGGCGCGGGTCGCGGAGATGGCGTCCTCGAGGCGGTGCTTCTTCTCCTTGAGCTCCACCTCGGTGGCGGCGCCGACGCGGATGACGCACACGCCGCCGGCCAGCTTCGCGAGGCGCTCCTGGAGCTTCTCGCGGTCCCAGTCGGAGTCCGTGGACTCGATCTCGGCCTTGATCTGGTTGACGCGGCCCTTGACGTCGTCGGAGTTGCCCCCGCCGTCGACGATGGTCGTGTCGTCCTTGGAGACGGTGACGCGGCGGGCGGTGCCCAGCACGTCGAGACCGGCGCCGTCGAGCTTGAGGCCGACCTCTTCCGCGATGACGGTCGCACCGGTGAGGGTGGCGATGTCACCGAGCATGGCCTTGCGGCGGTCGCCGAAGCCCGGGGCCTTCACCGCGACGGCGTTGAAGGTGCCGCGGATCTTGTTGACGACGAGGGTGGAGAGCGCCTCGCCCTCGACGTCCTCGGCGATGATCAGGAGCGGCTTGGAGGCGCCGGCCTGGATGACCTTCTCCAGGAGCGGGAGCAGCTCCTGGATGGAGCCGATCTTGCCCTGGTGGATCAGGATGTACGGGTCGTCGAGGACGGCCTCCATACGCTCCTGGTCGGACACCATGTACGGGGACAGGTAGCCCTTGTCGAAGGCCATGCCCTCGGTGAACTCCAGGTCCAGACCGAAGGTGTTGGACTCCTCGACGGTGATGACACCGTCCTTGCCGACCTTGTCCATCGCGTCCGCGATGAGCTCGCCGACCTGGGTGTCCTGCGCGGAGAGCGCGGCCACGGCGGCGATGTCGGACTTGTCGTCGATCGGGCGGGCGGTCGCGAGGAGCTCCTCGGACACGGCCTTGACCGCGGCGTCGATGCCCTTCTTCAGGGCGGCCGGGGAGGCGCCGGCGGCGACGTTGCGCAGGCCCTCGCGGACGAGCGCCTGGGCCAGGACGGTCGCGGTGGTGGTGCCGTCACCCGCTACGTCGTTGGTCTTGGTCGCCACCTCCTTGACGAGCTGGGCGCCGAGGTTCTCGTACGGGTCGTCGAGCTCGACCTCACGCGCGATGGTGACACCGTCGTTGGTGATGGTGGGAGCGCCGAACTTCTTGTCGATGACGACGTTGCGGCCCTTGGGGCCGATCGTCACCTTGACCGTGTCGGCAAGCTTGTTGACGCCGCGCTCAAGGGCGCGACGGGCGTCCTCGTCGAACTTCAGAATCTTCGCCATGGGCTGTGTTCCCTCTCAAAATGAACTGCGCCCCTCGCCGCCCGGCTAGTTATTTCGCAGGGGGCCAGGGGCGCAGAACACAGGCAAACGTGGGTGAGTTACTTCTCGACGATCGCGAGAACGTCGCGGGCCGAGAGGACGAGGTACTCCTCGCCGTTGTACTTCACCTCGGTGCCGCCGTACTTGCTGTACAGGACGACGTCGCCGGTCTTGACGTCGAGCGGAAGCCGCTCGCCGTTCTCGAAGCGGCCCGGACCGACAGCAAGGACGACGCCCTCCTGGGGCTTCTCCTTCGCGGTGTCCGGAATGACCAGGCCGGAAGCCGTGGTCTGCTCGGCGTCGAGCGGCTGGACCACAATGCGGTCCTCGAGCGGCTTGATCGCAACCTTGGAGCTGGTGGTCGACACGATCCGGTCTCCCCCTTCGGAGATCTCACGGGGTTTAACAGTCTGTGGTCGGCGACCAGACCGATCCGTCGTCGCGGGTGCCGGATCTGTCCTGTCGCACAAGGTGGTGCTGGCACTCTCCAGGGGGGAGTGCCAGACCTGAGACTATGACCGCGGTTAGCACTCGGTCAAGCGGAGTGCCAATTCACATCCTCGCGCCGCCCCCGATCGGGTCCTCCGACCGGACCCTCCGACCGGCCGGATCAACCGGACCGGCCGGATCAACCGGTCAGACGTAGTCCTCCAGCTTCGCCACCGCGTACCCCTTGTCCGTGATGGTCTTCATGACCCGGCGGATCATGTCGGGCATCGAGCCCTTCCAGTCCTCCTTGCCCCGGAAGTGGGTGAGGACGATGTCGCCGGGGTGCAGGTCGCGGTCCCACTCGCGCCATTCCATGTGGTCGGGGAAGGCCTCGGAGGACCACAGGGGTACGGCGGTGATCCCGCAGGACTTGGCGACGACGAGGGTGTCGCGGTTGTAGTTGCCGTAGGGCGGGCGGAAGAGGGTGGGCCGCTTCCCGTAGTGCTTGAGGATCTTCTCCTGCTGGCCGCAGATCTCCCGCTTCTGTTCGGCGTACGACAGTCCGGGCAGATAGCGGTGGTTGAGCGTGTGGTTGCTGATGACCACTCCGCGCTTCTGCATCTTCTTGAAGTAGCCGTAGTCGTCGTTGGTGACGTAGTCGCTGAGGAACGCGCTGTACGGGATGTCCAGTTCGGTCATCATCCGCAGCAGCTCGGGGTCCTTCTCCGCCCCGTCGTCGATCGTCAGGAAGACGATCTTCTCCTTGGTCGGAACGGTGGTGAAGACGGGCGGCAGCCCGGCGTCGTCCCGGACCTCGAACCCCTTACGGGTGGTGATGCGCGGCTTCGTCCTCGGCGGCTCGGGGGCCGCGAGCGGGGTCTTGTCGAGCTTCCACTTCTTCGCGGCGACGGCGCGTGCGGCCTGCTTCTTCTTGAGTTCCTCGGCGTACGTGTCGAGAGTGCGGGCCGGTCCGGCCTGCGGCCCGGCCTTCCCCCCTCCCCCGGCGGCGGGCCCGCCGGGGGCTCCCGCGCCGCTGCCGCCCGCCTCCGCCGCGCATCCGGAGGCGACGGCGGCGGCCAGCAGGGCCGCCAGCACGACGACGCCCGACCTGTTCCGCTTCATGGCTGATTTTTCTTTTTGTCGTACTAGCTGCATGGCGCCGCATCCTGCCAGCCGTCGGCCCCCGCACCCTTTCGACACCGCGAGCGGCCCCGCCCCGTCCCCCGGCCGGCCCACTCCGGCGCACCGGCCACAATGGACCGGGTGAACGCAACGACCCCCGACGCCCCGTCCGACGACCCCGCCCGCGCCGCCTTCGCCGCGCTGCGTACCCCCGAGGGCGAGCAGTTGCTGGCCGAGCTGCGCGACCACGACCCCGCCGACGAGCTGGCCACCGCGACCCGGCTGCGCCGCACGCACCCGGCGGAGCTGGTGTCGGCGGCCCTGGGCCAGGCCCGGCTGCGGCAGCGGGCGGTGGCGAAGTTCGGGGCCGAGGACGCGTACCGGATGTACTTCACGCCCAACGGCGTCGAGCAGGCCACCCGCACCTCGGTCGCCGGCCACCGCGCCGCCCGGTTCGCCGGGCTCGGCGTGCGGAGCGTGGCCGACCTGTGCTGCGGCATCGGCGGCGACGCCCTCGCGCTGGCCCGTGCCGGGATCTCCGTCCTGGCCGTGGACCGCGACCCGCTGACCGCCGAGGTGGCCCGCGCGAACGCCGAGGCGCTCGGCCTGGACGGGCTGATCGAGGTGCGGTGCGCCGATGTCACGGAGATCGACACCGCCCCGTACGACGCGGTCTTCGTGGACCCGGCGCGGCGGGGAGGCAGGGGCAGGATCTTCGACCCGGAGGCCTATTCACCGCCGCTGTCCTGGGCGACGGCCGCCGCGCTGAAGGCCCCCAGGGCGGCGCTGAAGATCGCCCCGGGCATCCCGCACGAGGCGATCGGCCCGGAGGCGGAGGCGGAGTGGATCTCGGACGGCGGCGATGTGAAGGAGGCGGTGCTCTGGTACGGGGAGGGCTTCGCGGCCGGTGCGTTCCGGGCCACGCTGCTGCCCGCCGGGGCGACCCTGACCGCCCCGGCCCCGCTGCCCGCCCCGCCCGTGGGCCCGGTCGGGCGCTATCTGTACGAGCCGGACGGCGCGGTGATCCGGGCCCATCTGGTCGCCGACATCGTGGAGCGGTGCGGCGGGCGGCTGGTGGACGAGACGATCGCGTACGTCACGAGCGATGCGCGGTACTCCTCCCCGTACACCTCGGGCTATGAGATCACCGATCAGCTGCCCTTCAACATGAAGAAGCTGAAGGCGCTGCTGCGGGAGCGGAAGGTCGGCGTACTGACCGTCAAGAAGCGCGGCTCGGCGGTCGAACCGGAGGAGCTGCGCCGCCGGATGAAGCTGAGCGGACCGCACGCGGCGACGGTGTTCCTGACCCGGGTGGCGGGGGCTCCGACGATGCTGATCGGCCATCCGCTGAGTTGAAACCGGGAAGCCGGGGGCGGAAGCCGGGGGCGGAAGCCGGGGGCGGAAGCCGGGGCGCGGAAGCCGGGGCGCGGAAGCCGGGGCGCGGAAGCCGGGGCGCGGAAGCCGGGGGCGGAAACGTCTCACCCCGGGGCGCGGAAGCGTCTCGGAGGGGGGCGGGGCCGGCCTCCGGAGCGTCTCATCGGTGGCCGGGGCCGCCGGCGCGGGTGAAGGGCGGGCGGGCGGAATCGGCCTCCCGGGTCGCGGCCGGGGACAGTACCGCCCCGGTCTCCGCGCCCGTACCGGACCCGGCACCCGTACCGGCCCCCATCAGGACGCCCACCACCCAGCGGCGGTGCGCCAGGGCCGTGACCCCGCCGATCAGCGCGGTCAGCCAGGCGACCATGCCGACGCCCATCACCAGGGCGACGAGCCCGTACGTCTCCCGGCCCGGCCGCGCGCTCGCGGGCCCGAGCACGCAGAGAGCGAGCCCCACCGCGCCCAGGGCGAACGACAGCAGCAGCCAGGCGAGGCTCGCCCCGGGCATCCGCAGCCGCCGGTCGCGCTCCGGGTCGCGGTCCAGCGCACCCCAGGCGGTGAGCAGCGAGCGGACCTTCCGGTCCCGGGAGACACCGAGGCAGACGAAGGCGACGGCGGGGACCAGGACCGCCGCGCCGATGACCAGGCTGACCAGTCCGGCGATGCCGCTGAAGAAGTCGGCGGACTGCTCGACGATGACGATCCCGGAGCCCACCAGGCTCCAGCCGATCGCGGCGAGCGCCGCCCACATCCACAGCAGCCCGAGCCGCCCCGGCCCCACATGCATCCGCACCAGCTCACCCAGGACCACGGCCCGGTCGGCGAGCATCGCCTCGCGGTCGGGCCAGGAGCGGATCTCGGCGGGCGGCGGAGGGGGCGGGAGCGGGGCACGGCGTGGCATGCGCAGAACACTACCGATCCGGCCCCGAAGGGACGCGCGCCCGTTCGGGCCACGGGACGGCGCGGGGTGTCAGGGGACCTCGGGAGCTCGCGAGTGCCTGGCGCCTGGGTCCACGCGGGTACCTGGCGCCTGGGACTGCGCGGGTGCCGGGCACCTCGGGACCACGCCCGTTCAGGCCCCCGAATCACGCCCGTTCAGGCCCCGGACCGCGCCCCTTCAGGCGTCCCGCAGCGCCTGGATGTCCAGCTTGCCCATGCCGAGCATCGCCTTCATGGTCCGGTCCGCCTTCGCCGGGTCCGGGTCGGCCAGCAGTCGCGGCAGCTCGTTCGGCACGATCTGCCAGGAGACCCCGAACTTGTCCTTGAGCCAGCCGCACCGGCCCTCCTCGCCGCCCTCGGAGAGCGCGGCCCAGAACCGGTCCACCTCGGCCTGGTCGGCACAGTCGACGGAGAGCGAGATCGCCTCGGTGAACGGGAACTGCGGGCCTCCGTTGAGCCCGATGTAGTCCTGGCCCGCGAGCCGGAAGTCGACGGTGAGCACGGAACCCGCCGCGCCGCCGGGCGCCCCTTCGCCGTAGTAGGTGATGTCCCGGATGCGGGAGTCACCGCCGAAGATCGCTACGTAGTGCTCGGCCGCCTCCTTCGCCTGACCGTCGTACCAGAGACAGGGGGTGATCTTCTGCATGGTCTTCTCCTCGTCGGGCCGTCCACGCGTCCGGGCCGGCCGGTCCGGACGTCGTGGAAGGTAGACCGGACCCGCAGCCCGGACTCATCGGACACGCCCCGGGCCCCCAGGCGTCACCCATGCGCGGGCGGCCTCACCGGGAGGCCGCCCCCCTCTCCTGCTCCACGGCCACCGGGCCCGTACCGCCCGCCCGGCCCTCCGCCGGCAGCAGTACGTACGCCGCCAGCGCGGCCGCCGCCAGGAGGCCCGCCGCGGCCCAGAACGCGGTCGCGTACCCCGAGGACAGCTCACTGAGCCCGGTGCCGCCACCGGTGACCTGGGCGGCGACGGTGACCAGGACCGCCAGGCCGAGCGATCCGCCGACCTGCCGCGAGCTGTTGAGCAGCCCCGAGGCCATGCCGGTCTCGCCGGGGGCCACATCGGTCGTCGCGGCCGTGCCGAGCGGGACGAAGCACAGCCCGATGCCGAAGGAGCAGAGCAGCGACGGGCCGAGGATGGAGACGAGGAAGCTGCCGTCGACCGTGGCCGTCGCCGCGAACCAGCCCATCCCGAGCGCCGCCAGCGTCGCGCCCAGCGTCATCAGCCGCCGGATGCCGAGCGCGGCGACCGCGCGGGTGGCGAGGACCGCGCCCGCGACGACGCCCACGCAGAAGGGCAGGAACGCGAACCCGGCGGCGGTCGGGCCGAACCCGAGGACCAGCTGCATGTAGAGCGAGACGAAGTAGAACGCGCCGAACTGGGCCGAGGCCAGCAGCAGGCAGAACAGGTTCGCGGTCAGCACCGGCCGCCCCTTCAGGAGGCCGGGGCGGAGCAGCGGGGAGGCGGTCCGCCGTTCGACCGCGACGAAGGCGGCCAGCAGGATCACCGCAGCGCCGAGGGAGGCGAGCGTGGTCGCCGAGGACCAGCCGTGGTCCGAGGTCCGCACAAGGCCGAGGACCAGCAGCGTCGTCCCGGCCGTGACCAGCAGCGCCCCGGCCACGTCCAGCCGGGCCCCGGTCCGCCGCCCGCCGCCGACCGGTCCGGTGCGCGCGGCGGCGGCCAGCGCGAAGGCGACGATCGGCACGTTGACCAGCATCACGGACCGCCAGCCCGTCGCGTCGGTGAGCACCCCGCCGGCCAGCACCCCGACCGCGCCGCCCGCCGCGCCCGCCATGCCCCACAGCCCGAGCGCCCGGGACCGGGCGGGCCCGGCCGGGAAGGCGAGGGTGATCAGGGCGAACGCCACCGGGGCGAGGGCCGCCGCGCCGACGCCCTGGACGGCCCGCGCGGCCACCAGCGACCCGGGCGACCAGGCGAGCCCCCCGGCCAGGCTGGCCAGGCCGGAGAGCACCAGACCCGCCGTCAGGACGCGGCGGGGTCCTGCCAGGTCGGCGAGCCGGCCGCCGAGCATGAGGAGCCCGCCGAAGGCGAGGGCGTAGGCGTTCACGACCCACAGCAGCCCGTCCCCGCCGAAGCCGAGGTCGCTGCGGATGTCGGGCAGCGCGACGTTCACCACGGACATGTCCAGCGACACCAGGAACTGCACGGTGAGCGCCACCACCAGCAGCCACCGCGCATGCCGCTCCCCTGTGCCCGCCCCGTCCCCCGCCCCATTGCCCGTCCCGCTCCCCGGCCCGCCCTCGGGCCCTCTCGCCGTGCCGCTCTTCCCCTCGCCGCCCATGACGCCCCCCTTCCCCTTCACGCTTCCCTCGACCGAGAATTACCATACACGTATAGAAAATAAACACCGAAGCGCCGGGAGGACCCCGCAGCGGACCGGAGCGAGCCCCGGAAGGAGAGAATGCCCAGGTGTCAGGCACCGAGAAGACCGAGAAGACCGAAGAGACGAAGAAAACGAAGAAGCCGGAAGACCCGGCGACGGGCCGCAAACCAGGCACGGCCGCCGGGCGGCCCGTGGGGCGTCCCCGTCGGCTGGACCCGGACAGGATGGTCGCCACCGCGCGCCGCATCATCGAGGAGGAGGGCGTGGCCGCCCTGTCCATGCGGCGGGTGGCGAAGGAGCTGGGCAGCACGCCCATGGCGCTCTACCACTACGTGCAGGACAAGGACGAGCTGCTGATGCTCACCCTGTCCGGCACGGCGGCGGCGTTCCCGCGCCCGGAGCTGCCCGAGGACCCGCGCGAGCGCCTGGTGGCGGTGGCCGCGCACATGCACGACATCATCGGCCGGATCCCCTGGGTGCTGGACGTCCTGGCGCTGGGCGAGCTGACCGACCGCAACGCCCTGTGGATGGTGGAGGAGATCATCGACTGCGCGCTCGCCTGCGGCCTCTCCCCGGCCCGCTCGGTGCGGGCGTACCGGACGGTCTGGAGTTACGTCTACGGGGACCTGGTCGTCCGCAGGGCGGCGGCCCGCCGGGCGGAGAACCCCTCGCGCCGGAAGTTCTTCCCGGAGATGGTCACCGAGGAGGACGCGGCGGAGCTGCCCCGGCTCGCCGGGATCAAGGACCGCTGGCGGGAGTACTCCGCCGACTACGAGACCGTCGAGGAGCTGGAAGCGATCGTGGACGGCCTCATCCGGCGCGGGACGCGGGACGCGGGAGCCTGAGCCCCCGGCGGGCTCCGCCGCTCAGCCCACGGCCTCGAAGCGCCAGCGGTGCACCGGGCGGGTGATCAGGGCCGTGTCGGGCTCCGGGAGTTCGGGGAGGTCGTCGGCGTACGAGGCGTCCTGCCACCACGTCATCACCAGGACCCGGTCCTGCGGGGCGCGCAGCAGTTCACGGCGGTGCGGTTCACTGGCCAGCTCGGCGGCCCGCGCCCGCGCCCACTCCAGGAGTTCGCCGCCACGCCCTTCGGCGGCGCGGGCCTCCCACATCAGGACGATGGTCGCGCCGCTCATGAGTACAGGTTGTCCTTGCTGATCTCGTGCACATGATCGTGATCATGGGAGTGGCCGTGTTCGTGGGAGTGGCCGTGATCGTGCGGGTGCTCGTGCTGCGCCCCCGGCACGTGCGTCTCCGTCACCGGCAGCGACGAGTCCGCCGACAGCTCCAGATCGGAGGGGCGGCGGTTGCGGGCGACCATCTCCGCGCCGAGCGCCGCGACCATCGCGCCGTTGTCGGTGCAGAGCCCGGGGCGCGGCACCCGCAGCCGGATGCCCGCGCGCTCGCAGCGCTCCTCGGCCAGGGCACGCAGCCGGGAGTTGGCCGCGACGCCTCCGCCGATCATCAGGTGGTCGACGCCCTCGTCCTTGCAGGCCCGGACGGCCTTTCGGGTGAGCACGTCCACCACGGCCTCCTGGAAGGACGCCGCCACATCCCGTACGGGCACCTCCTCGCCCGCAGCGCTCTTCGCCTCGATCCAGCGCGCCACCGACGTCTTCAGGCCGGAGAAGGAGAAGTCGTACGGGGCGTCGCGCGGGCCGGTCAGTCCGCGCGGGAACGCGATCGACTTCGGGTCGCCCTCCTTCGCGAGGCGGTCGATGACCGGGCCGCCGGGGAAGCCGAGGTTCAGGACGCGGGCGATCTTGTCGAACGCCTCGCCCGCCGCGTCGTCGATCGTCGCGCCGAGCGGACGGACGTCGCTGGTGATGTCGGGGGCCAGCAGCAGCGAGGAGTGGCCGCCGCTGACCAGCAGGGCCATCGTCGGCTCGGGCAGCGGGCCGTGCTCCAGCTGGTCGACGCAGATGTGCGAGGCGAGGTGGTTGACGCCGTAGAGCGGCTTGCCGAGCGCGTACGCGTACGCCTTAGCGGCCGAGACGCCGACGAGCAGGGCTCCGGCGAGCCCGGGGCCCGAGGTGACGGCGATCCCGTCGAGGTCGCGGGCGCTGACGCCCGCCTCCTTCAGGGCGCGTTCGATGGTGGGGACCATCGCCTCCAGGTGGGCGCGGGAGGCGATCTCCGGGACGACGCCGCCGAAGCGGGCGTGGGTGTCGACACTGGAGGCGACGGCGTCCGCGAGCAGGGTCGTCCCGCGCACGATGCCGACGCCGGTCTCGTCGCAGGAGGTCTCGATGCCGAGTACGAGGGGTTCGTCGGCAGCCATCATTCAGTCCCGGTCTCTGGTGCGGTTTCTGGTGCGGTCTCTGGTGCGGTTTCTGGTGCGGTCTCTGGTGCGGTTTCCGGTTCGTGCTCCGGGGCGGTCCCGTCCGCTGCCGGCTCCTGCACGGTGAGGCGCATGACGAGCGCGTCGATGTTCCCCGGCTGGTAGTAGCCGCGCCGGAAGCCGATCGGTTCGAAACCGAAGCGCTCGTAGAGCTTCTGCGCGCGGGCGTTGTCGACCCGGACCTCAAGAAGCACGGTGGCGCATTCGAAGGCGGTGGCGTGCTTCAGCAGATCGGTGAGGAGTTCGGAGCCGAGGCCGGTGCCCCACGCCTCGCGGCTGACCGCGATCGTCTGGACGTCGGCCAGGTCACCGAGGGCGGCGAGCCCGGCGTAGCCGACGATCCGCCCGGTGGCGGGGTCCTCGGCGACGACGTAGCGGCGGGTGGCCCCGGGGCCACGGGCGTGGGCCAGCTCGGACCAGAACATGCCGGGCGACCAGGCGTCGTCCGGGAACAGCGCGTGTTCGAGCTCCAGCACCGGTGCGATGTCCCACCAGCGCATCTCGCGCAGTACGGCGGCGGTGGCGCTCACTCGGGGGTGACCACCTTGTAGTTCTTCGGGACCTGCGCGTCGGGTCTGCGCAGGTAGAGCGGCTGCGGCTCCAGGAGCTCCGGTCCGGCGGCGAGGCGTTCGGCGGCGAGCGCGGCGAGCGCCCCGGCAGCGACGTGTTCGGGGCCGCGCGCGTCGGGGAAGGCGTCCGGGTAGAGCACCGCGCCCGCGCCGACCACCGGCAGTCCGGCGAGCGCCCCGGCGATGTCGGCGGGCCGGTCGACGGCGGGTTCGCCCGTACGGGTGCGGGCGTCCTCGTACCGCGCCCAGTAGACCTCCTTGCGGCGCGCGTCCGTCGCCACCGCGAACGGCCCTTCCAGGCCCTCCAGACCGGCGGCGTACGCGAGACCGTCCAGGGTGCACAGTCCGTGGACCGGTACGGAGAGGGCGGAGCCGAAGGTGGCGGCGGTGACCAGGCCGACCCGCAGGCCGGTGTAGGGGCCGGGGCCGACGCCCACGACCACGTCCGTCACGGCGTCGAGCTTCGTCCCGGCCTCGGCCAGGACCCGGTCGACGGCGGGGAGCAGCAGCTCCCCGTGCCTGCGGGCGTCGACCTGTCCCCAGGAGGCGATGACGGACGTACCGTCGTGCAGGGCGACGGTGACGGCGGGCGTGGCGGTATCCATGGCGAGCAAGAGCACGCAAACAGCCTACGGCTCCGCCGACGGCGTTACGGCGTCCGTACGGCGTCCCGGTCCGCACACTCCCTGCTGCTACCGTCACCGGGTATCCGCGGGTACGACGTAAACGCTTGTACGACATGCGGCAGGCGGCGCCGAAAGGGGAGTTCACGGTGGCAAGGAGCAGCTCGGGAATCGTGGCCGGGCTCACTGCGGCGGCGGTCGCCGCGGTCGCCTTCCTCGCTTACCAGGCCTCGGCGAACGCCCCCGCCTCGGTGGCGTCCACGCCCGGCCCGAAGACGTCCGCCTCGGCCTCGGCGCAGCCCTCCGCCAAGCCGGAGCCCACGGCCGACCCGCTGGCGGTCCCGGCCGCTTCCGGCAAGGGCGAGCGGGTCGTGTACGCGCTGAAGGACCGCCGGGTGTGGCTGGTCGACGAGGACAACGAGGCGATCCGTACCTTCACCGTGATGCCGAGCCCCGTCAGCCCGCTCCCCGGGGTCCACCGGGTCACCTCGCGCTCGGGCACGGTCCAGGGTTCGGACGGCATCCCGATCGAGCACGTGGTCCGCTTCGCGAGCGTGAACGAGGTGACGATCGGCTTCAGCGCGGCGCAGGACGGCTCGATGGCCAGCCCGGACCCGACGTCGAAGACCGGCGGCATCCGGATGAAGCGCGCGGACGGCAACGCGATGTGGACCTTCGCGACGGTCGGCGCGAAGATCGTCGTCATGCCGTAGGAAGCGAAGATCGTCGGCGTCCCGTAGGACGCGGAGGCCGTCGGCGTCCCGTAGGACCCGGTCGTCCTTCTGCGCGGCGTCCCGTAGGGCCCGCCCGTCTTCCCGCGCGGCGTCGCGCCTGAACGACGTCTTCATCTACGCGGCGTCGCGCCTGAACCACGTCTTTATCTACGCGGCGTCGCGCCTGGCCGGCGGGGGAACGGCGCCGCGGGCGCCGCCGCCCTCCGCTTCCTCCGGCTCGTCCGCCGCGTCGCTCGGCGGGGTGGAGACCGCGGTGGCCGCGGCGCACGCGGCCAGCAGGTCTTTCATCGACAGGGCGGACGGAGTCGGTCGCGGCTGCGGCCGCGCTGCGCGCTCGGGCGTCGGCATGGATGCCTCCTGGGTGCTCCGGTGGAGGGCGTGGTTAGGTAGACCTAACCACGTCTCGTATCCATGTGACCACGACCACGGTCCCCCGCGCAACAATGTACCGACATCCTGTCGGGAAGAGGCCGCCGCGCTACGCCAGGTCCGCCCGCAGCCCCGCCCAGCGCGCCCCGATGCCGACCAGGGTCACCTCGCGCCGCTCGTCGTCGGTGTCGCCGGTCGCACGGTCGATGAGGACCCGCAGCCGGTCGTCGGCCAGCTCCTCGACCTTGCCGTCCCCCCACTCCACGACCACCACCGACTCCGGCAGCGACACATCGAGGTCCAGGTCCTCCATCTCGTCGAGCCCGCCGCCCAGGCGGTACGCGTCGACGTGGACGAGCGCCGGGCCCCCGACCAGCGAGGGGTGGACACGGGCGATGACGAAGGTGGGCGAGGTGACCGCGCCGCGCACGCCGAGGCCCTCGCCGAGGCCCCGGGTCAGGGTCGTCTTCCCGGCGCCCAGCTCGCCCGTGAGCATCACCAGGTCACCGGGGGCCAGGACCCGGGCGAGGCGGCGGCCCAGGTCCTGCATCTGTTCGGGGGAGGTGACGGTGAGCGTGACCGTGACGGCTTCGGGTACGGACACAGGTGCGGGTACGGGCGCGGTTACGGGTACGGATCCAGGTACGGGAACGGCCCCGGCGGACTCCGGAGCGGTCGTCCCCACGGACTCGGGAGCGGCCTCAGTGGCCGGGCTGTTGTGCGGTGCTTCCATGTCCGTCAACGTTAGCGGCCGGCACCGTGCCGCTGCGTACGAGCAGGTCGGCCAGCCGGTCGGTGACCGTCTCCGGGTGTTCCAGCATCACCAGGTGCCCGGCGTCCGGCACGATCACCAGCTCGGCGTCGGGCAGGACGTCCGCGATGGCCTCGCTGTGCGAGCTGGGCGTGACCAGGTCCTTTTCCCCGGCCAGGATCAGCACGGGCACGTCCCGGAACGCGGGCAGCGCGCCGCTCTTGTCGTGTTCGGTGAAGGCCGGGTAGAACTCGGCGACCACATCGATCGGGGTGGATTCGATCAGCCGTTCCGCGAACCGGGAGACCGCCGGGTCCACGTCCCGGGAGCCGAACGAATACCGCTTGATCAGCCCGGCGAAGAGGTCCGCCGTGGCCCGCCGCCCCTTCTCCACCAGCTCCGCCTGCGAACCGAGCGCCTTCAGCACACCGGGCAGCACCCGGCGCACCGCGTTCACGCCCGCCACCGGCAGCCCGAAGTTCACCTCGCCGAGCCTGCCGCCGGAGGTGCCGACCAGCGCGACGGCGGCGACCCGGTCGCGGATCAGGGCCGGGTACTGGTCGGCCAGCGCCATCATCGTCATGCCGCCCATGGAGTGCCCGGCCAGCACCAGCGGGCCCTCGGGGGCCGCCGCGTCGATGACCGCCTTCAGGTCACGGCCCAGCTGGTCGATGCCGACCGGCACCCCGTCCGCCTGGGCCCGGCCCCGCCCGGAGCGGCCGTGGCTGCGCTGGTCCCAGTAGACGGCGCGGACGAGGCCGCGCAGGGCGGCCCGCTGGAAGTGCCAGGAGTCCTGGCCGAGGCAGTAGCCGTGACTGAAGACGACGGTGACCGGGACGGGGGCCTTGCGCCCGAAGAGGCGACGGGGGCGGGTGCCGGTGGCGTTTCCATCGGAAACGTCGGGTGCCTCGGTCTCCACCTCGTCGATCTCGTAGTACAGCTCGGTGCCGTCGTCGGCGACGGCCCGGCCCGGTGTGCCGCGCAGCGAGCCGTAGGGCCCGGTGGCGTCCAGTGCGAGGCGCGCCTTCTTTCGCATGCCGCGCCCGACGGTGAGCCGCTCGACGGCGACCCCGGCCGCCGCGCCCGCGGCGAGCACCCCTATCGCGGCTCCGGCGATCCCCGCCCGGCGCCAGCCGGCCGCCGTGGCGGCGGTCGCGGCCACCACGCCCCCCGCGCCGCTCCCGCTCACCGCGGCACACCCCCGGCCGGACGGGCCGCACCGCTCGGACCGACCGCGTCGGCCGCACCGGCCCCACCAGCCGTGTCGGCCCCACCAGCCACGTCGGTCGCACCAGCCGCACTGCCCGCACCGGCCGTCCCGTTCACGTACACCCTGGGCACCCGGGCCCCGATGCGGGTGACGATCTCGTACGCGATGGTGTCGGCGGCCTCCGCCCAGTCCTGCGCGGTCGGCTCGCCCCGGTCGCCCGGCCCGAACAGCACCGCTTCCGCGCCCGCCTCCGGCCGGTCGCCGTCGAGGTCGACGACGAACTGGTCCATGGCGACGCGGCCCGCGACCGTGCGCGTCCTCCCGCCGACCAGGACGGGGCCCCGGCCCGACGCGTGGCGCGGGATACCGTCCGCGTAGCCGACGGGGATCAGGCCGAGGGTCGTATCCGTGGACGTCGTGTAGTGGTGGCCGTAGCTGACGCCGTGTCCGGCCGGGGCGTCCTTGACCAGGGCGAGGGACGCGGCGAGCGTCATCACCGGGCGCAGTCCGAAGTCGGCGGGCGTGCCCAGCTCGGGGGCGGGCGAGATGCCGTACATCGCGATGCCGGTCCGGACGAGGTCGAAGTGCGCCTCGGGGATCGTGAGCGTGGCCGGGGAGTTGGCCATGTGCCGCACCTCGGGGTGCACGCCCTCCTTCTCGGCGTACGCGACCAGGTAGCGGTAGACGCCGAGCTGGGCGGCGATCGAGGGGTGGCCGGGCTCGTCGGCGCAGGCGAAGTGGGACCACAGGCCGGTGATCCGGACGCGCCCGGTCCGCTCGGCGGCGAGGGCCTCGGTGACCAGTTCGGGCCAGTCGGCGGGCCGGCAGCCGCCCCGGCCCAGGCCGGTGTCGGCCTTGAGCTGGATCCTGGCCGGGCGGCCGGCCTCGGCGGCGGCCGCGACGGCCTCGCGCAGCGCCCACATGCCGCTGACCGACACGTCGATGTCGGCCTCGATCGCCTCGCGCCAGGGCCCCCCGGGCGTCCACAGCCAGCACATGATCCGGCCGTCGAGACCGGCCGCACGCAGGGCGAGGGCCTCGTGCGGGGTCGCGGTGCCCAGCCAGGTCGCCCCGGCCTCGCGGGCGGCGCGCGCGCAGGGCACGGCCCCGTGCCCGTAAGCGTCGGACTTCACCACGGCCATGAGCTGCGCACCGGCCGCACGCTCACGCAGGACGCGCACATTGGCGCGCAGCGCGGCGAGGTCGATCTCGGCACGGGCTCTCAGGGACGCTGTCTCGTTCATCGCGCCCAGTCTCTCAGAGGCGTCGGCCACCTCCCCGGCAGTGCACGCCGGTATATGAGCTTATGTACGGTTCATCACATGCTTCAGGTGGTCGGCCAGGACCGGGACATGGCTGTCGGCCACGTCCTTGACGGCGGTGATCAGCGTGACGGGACCGCCCGCACGCACGAGACCGACGAGCCGCTCGACGGCCTCCGTGTGGGCGGAGTCGTCGAGCTCGGTGCGGTAGCGCTCGACGAACGTGTCGTGGCGTGCGCCGGAGCGGTCCTGGTGGTACCAGGAGCGCAGTTCGTCCGAGGGCGTGACGTCTTTCAGCCATACGTCGATCGCGGCCCGCTCCTTGGGGACGCCCCGGGGCCAGAGCCGGTCGACGAGGACGCGGGTGCCGTCGCCGTCCTCCGGCGGGTCGTAGACCCTGCGTACGCGTACGGGTTCGCTGCCGCTCACCTCTGCCGACCGCCCTTCCGCTCCCAGGCCTCCACCGTCTCCCCGGCTCAGCCGGCCCGCACGTCGCGCCAGGCCGCCGGGATGCCGTCCGCGACGTCCTGCGCGGAGACCGGGGCGCCGTCCGAGCCGCGCCGGGCGGCGAGCCCGTGCAGGTACGCGCCCACGGACGCGGCGTCGCGCGGGGCGAGCCCGGCCGCGAGCAGGGACCCCGCAAGGCCGGAGAGAACGTCGCCGCTGCCCGCCGTGGCGAGCCAGGACGTCCCGGTCGGGTTGACCCGCACGGGGGTGTCGCGGGCCTCCGCGATCAGGGTCGTGGAGCCCTTGAGGAGCACGGTGGCGCGGTAGCGGGTGGCCAGTTCGCGCGCCGCGGCGAGCCGCCCGGCCTCGACGTCCTCGCGGGCCGTGCCGAGCAGGGCGGCGGCCTCCCCCGCGTGCGGGGTGAGGACGGTCGGGGCCGTCCGGGTCCGCACGGTCTCCGCGTCCAGCAACCGCAGCCCGTCCGCGTCGACGAGTACGGGGACGTCGGCGGCCAGCACGTCGGCGACGGCCGCCGCCGCGTTCCGGCCGTCGCCGAGCCCGGGGCCGACCACCCAGGCCTGCACCCGCCCGGCCTTCGAGGGCGGCCCGGCGTGCACCAGCGTCTCGGGGTAGCGGGCGATCACCGCGTCCGCGCCCGGTCCGACGTACCGCACGGCCCCGGCCCCGCCGCGCAGCGCGCCCGCGACGGCGAGGACGGCGGCGCCCGGGTAGCGCTCGGATCCGGCGACGACGCCGACGACCCCGCGCCGGTATTTGTCGCTCTCCGCGCCGGGCACCGGCAGCAGGGCCGCGACGTCCGCGTACTGGAGCGCCTCCAGGTCCGGCGGTTCGGGCAGCTCCGGGCCGAGCCCGATGTCCACCAGCCGCAGGGCCCCGGCGTGTTCGGCGGCCGGGTCGACGAGGAGGCCGGGCTTGTAGGCGCCGAAGGTGACCGTCGCGTCCGCCCGGACCGCGTCGCCGCGCACCTCCCCGGTGTCGGCCTCCACCCCGCTCGGCAGGTCGACGGAGATGACCGGGGTACGGTCCCGGGTCACCGTGTGCAGCAGCTCGATGGCGTCCTCGCGGAGCCCGCCGCGCCCGCCGATGCCGGTGATGCCGTCCACGACGAGGTCGAGGACGCCGAGCCCGTCCGGCCCGTCGACGACCTGTCCCCCGGCCGTCAGCAGCGCGGCGAGGCCGCCGGGGTGGGCCCGGTCGGGGGCGAGCAGCAGGGCCCGCACACCGGCGCCCCGGCGGGCCAGCCGGGCGCCCGCGTACAGCGCGTCGCCGCCGTTGTCGCCGCTGCCGACCAGAAGCAGGACCCGGGCCCCGTACACCCGGCCGTTGCGCCGCAGCAGATCGCCGCAGGCCACGGCGAGCCCGGCGGCGGCGCGCTGCATCAGGGCGCCCTCCGGCAGCCGCTGCATGAGGGCGGCCTCGGCGGCCCGTACGGTCTCCACGCTGTAGGCACGTCGCATGGGTCCAACCCTCCGCGATCAAGCGGACCGACGCCACCCCCGTACGCCCACACCCGCGTACGTCCACCGAGCGGCCCCCGGCATTCACTCTTCCGCGGAGGCCACCCCACAGCCCCCGGGAACTCGCCCCTCCACGAAGACCACCACCCCACGGCCCCCGTCGCTCACTCCTCCACGAAGTCCGGCCCACAGCCCCCGGGAACTCGCCCCTCCACGAAGACCACCCCGCAGCCCCGGTACTCACCCCTCCGCGATGACCACCGCCGACGCCACCCCCGCGTCATGGCTGAGCGAGACGTGCCAGCCGCGCACGCCCAGTTCGGCGGCGCGGGCGGCGACCGTGCCGCGTACCCGCAGCCGGGGCTGGCCGCTCTCCTCGACCCAGACCTCCGCGTCGCTCCAGAGCAGCCCGCCGGGTGCGCCGAGCGCCTTGGCGAGGGCCTCCTTCGCGGCGAACCGGGCGGCGAGCGAGGCGGTGCCGCGCCGCTCGCCGCTGGGCAGTGTCAGCTCGCTGCCGACGAAGAGCCGGTCGGCCAACTGGGGCGTACGCTCCAGCGCCGCCCCGAACCGCTCGATCTCGGCCACATCGATGCCGACCCCAATGATCACGGCCCCACCCTCGCTGTTCCTGTCGTCCTCGCGCCCCAGGACGCCGGGGTCGCTCACTCACTCCACGGTCACGGACTTCGCCAGATTGCGCGGCTGGTCCACTTCGTTGCCGCGGGCCGTCGCGAGCTCGCAGGCGAAGACCTGGAGCGGCACGGTGGAGACCAGCGGCTGAAGCAGCGTAGGCGTTGCGGGGACCGTGATGAGGTGGTCGGCGTACGGGACGACGGCCTCGTCGCCCTCCTCGGCGACGACGATGGTGCGCGCGCCCCGGGCCCGGATCTCCTGGATGTTGGACACGATCTTGTCGTGGAGGACGGAACGCCCGCGCGGCGAGGGGACGATGACGACGACCGGCAGGCCCTCCTCGATGAGCGCGATCGGCCCGTGCTTCAGCTCGCCGGCCGCGAAGCCCTCGGCGTGCATGTAGGCGAGTTCCTTGAGCTTGAGCGCACCTTCGAGGGCGACCGGGTAGCCCACGTGCCGGCCGACGAACAGCACGGTGTCGTGGTGGGCGAGGGACCGGGCCAGTTCGCGCACGGGCTCCATCGTCGCCAGGACGCGGTCGACCGCGCCGGAGACGGCGGAGAGCTGGCGCACCACCGTACGGATCTCGTCGCCCCATTTGGTGCCGCGCACCTGGCCGAGGTAGAGCGCCACGAGGTAGCAGGCGACGAGCTGGGTGAGGAAGGCCTTGGTGGAGGCGACGGCGACCTCGGGCCCGGCGTGCGTGTAGAGGACGGCGTCGGACTCGCGCGGGATCGTCGAGCCGTTCGTGTTGCAGATGGCCAGCACCTTCGCGCCCTGCTCGCGGGCGTGCCGCAGTGCCATCAGGGTGTCCATGGTCTCGCCGGACTGCGAGATGGCGACGACGAGGGTGCGCTGGTCCAGGATCGGGTCCCGGTAGCGGAACTCGCTGGCCAGTTCCGTCTCGCAGGGCAGCCGGGTCCAGTGCTCGATGGCGTACTTGGCGATCATCCCGGCGTGGAACGCGGTTCCGCAGGCGACGATGACGACCTTGTCGACCTCCCGCAGTTCGGTGTCCGGGATGCGCACCTCGTCGAGGTGGAGCGCGCCCTCCCCGTCGATCCGGCCGAGGAGGGTGTCGGCGACGGCCTGGGGCTGGTCGGCGATCTCCTTGAGCATGAAGGAGGCGTACCCGCCCTTCTCGGCGGCGGACGCGTCCCAGTCGACGTGGTACGCGCGCACCTCGGCGAGTTCCCCGTCGAACCCGGTGACGGTGACGCCCTCCCGGCTCAGCTCGACGACCTGGTCCTGACCCAGCTCGACGGCGGACCGGGTGTGCGCGATGAACGCGGCGACATCGGAGGCGAGGAACCACTCGTCCTGCCCCACGCCCACGACGAGCGGTGAGTTGCGCCGGGCGCCGACCACCACGTCCGGCTGGTCCGCGTGCACGGCGACGAGGGTGAACGCCCCCTCCAGCCGCCGGCACACCTGCCGCATCGCGTCCGCGAGGTCCCCGCCCGCCGAGAACGCCTCGGCCAGCAGATGCGCGACGACCTCGGTGTCCGTCTCCGACTCCAGGGCGTGCCCGCGCCCGGTCAGTTCGCGGCGCAGGGCCGCGAAGTTCTCGATGATCCCGTTGTGCACGACGGCGACCCGGCCCGCGTTGTCCAGGTGGGGATGGGCGTTCACGTCGTTGGGCGCCCCGTGCGTCGCCCAGCGGGTGTGCCCGATGCCGGTCCGCCCGGCCGGCAGCGGCCGGTCCCCCAGCTCCTTCTCCAGGTTGACGAGCTTGCCCGCCTTCTTCGCGGCGGCGAGCCCGCCGTCCGCGAGCACGGCGACGCCCGCCGAGTCGTAGCCCCGGTATTCGAGGCGCTTGAGTCCTGCGACGACGACGTCCTGCGCCGACTGCCCACCGACATAACCCACGATTCCGCACATAGCGGCACCCTAAGGCCGGAAGGCGGATTCCGGGCCTCTTGAGAACTTCGTGACGCGATCGACGCCGATCTTCATACAACCTTTTCGATGTTGTGGCGAAGCTCACGCTCCCCTATTTCTCATGTCGCCCATGCCGTACGTAACTTGCTTGCCTTCAGCTACGGCACCTGTTGGGCTGAGCCTTCCTGGAAGGCGGCAGCGGGGTACGAGCAGGAGGCTCGGGGCGCCTTCCACGGCGAGGTGGAGGAGGGGCCTTGGGAAAGCGCGTACTGAAGTCCGTGCCGGCGGCGGGTGCACTGTCCCGGCGTCGTCGTGGCAGCGCCGCTGGTGACGGGACGAACGGCTCCGGCACAGCAGGAGTTGACGCTCCGTCCGGTGGCGGACGAGGGTCCGGGCCACGCCGTGGAGGATTTCGCCCAGCACGACGTGGCGGCCGACTCCTGGGCCTCGGTGGGCGAGACGGCCGACCCGGAGGGCCGCGAGCACGTACGCGTGGAGATCGTCACCTCCGAGTAGCGGCCCGAACAGCAGCCTCCCGGTAGCGACCTCCAAGCAGCCGCCCCCGAACAGCGACTTCCGCGCAGCGGCCCTCCGAGCATTCGCACCGCGCAGCGCACCCGGCGTTCTCACCGCGGAGCGCATCCAGCCTTCGCACCGCGGAGCGCATCCAGCCTTCGCACCGCGGAGCGCATCCAGCCTTCGCACCGCGCAGCGCATCCAGCCTTCGCACCGCGCAGCGCATCCAGCTTTCGCACCGCGGAGCGCATCCAGCGTTCTCACACCGAACCGAAAGGAATTCCGTCGTGCCACCCACCATGTGGAGCAGACGCCGCATCCTCACCACCCTGTCCGCGATGACCGCCGTCGCCGCCGTGCCCGGATCGCTCGTTCTCTCCGGGACCCCGGCGTGGGCCGCGGACGGCAACACCGAGCCGCCGGGCGGGGTCCCGGACACCGACCGCGGCCAGGTCCTGTGGGCCTACCTGACCGGTGGCCGTTCCGTACGGGCGGCAGCCGCCGCCGCACTGGTCGGCAGCGACGCCCAGGTGTCGGCGTTCCTGTCCGGCGAACTCGCCCCGGCCAGGGCCGAGGACAACCGAGTGGCCGTGTTCCAGGGCCTCGCCTGGGCGGGCAGGTCCGTCCAGACCGCGGCGAGCCGGGCACTGTCCGGCGGCGACGACGCCATCGCCGCGTACCTCAAGGACGGGTATCTGGCGCCGCTCAAGACCGATCTCCGGGCCGAGGTCTTCCGTGCCATGGAGAGCGGCGGACCGGGCCTTCGCCGCCGTGCGAACACCGCCCTGGACGCGGACACCCAGGAGGCGTTGGAGAACTTCCTCCTGGACAGTCGCTTCGACGGCCAGGAGGAGGACGAGCAGGTCGAGGTCTTCAAGATCCTCTCCTCCGCCTCGCCCCAGGTGAAGGAGTACGCGGAGCGCGCGCTCCAGGACGGGTCCGCGAAGGCGATCCAGTGGTTCCTCAACACCGGTCAGCACATCGCCCGCGCCCGTGACGAGGAAACGGCCACGATCGACCAGCTCGTGTCGATCGTCGAACGCGAGGGCAAGCAGGCACGGCTCAAGACGGACAAGGCCGTCGCCGCTTCCGAGCAGGCGAAGGAGGCGGCGCTCCAGGCCAAGGAAGCCGCTCTCACGGCAGCCAAGGAGGCCAAGGCCGCGCAGAACGACGTACGCAAGTCGGCGGCGGCCGCCAACAAGGCGTCCGAAGCGGCACGCGGTGCGGCCCGTGCGGCGCAGACCGCGATCAGCGCCTCGCGGGCCGCGCAGTCCGCCTCGCAGCGGGCGGCGAACGCCGCACAGGCCGCCGCGGCGGCCGCGGCGGTGGCCGGCCGGGCCGCCTCCCGTGCCTACAACGCGGCCATCGCCGCCTCCGGCGACGCCTCCAAGGCCTCCGCCGCGCTCTCGGCGGCCAAGGGCGCCCGCGACGCCGCCGCAAAGGCGCGTACCGCCGCGAAGGCGGCCGACCAGGCCTCCGTCGCGTCCACGCAGGCCTCCGCCGCGGGTGCCGCCGCGGCCTCCGCGGCCGGCAACGCCGCAGCCGCCGCCAACGCCTCCGCCGACGCGGCCAACGCCGCCGGCGCCGCTACCGCCGAGGCCCGCAAGGCCCGTGAGGCCGCCGCCGACGCCGGCGCGCAGGCAGCCCGTGCCACCAGTGCGGCCAACCTCTCCCGGCAACTGGCGGGCAAGGCCGCCGCAGCCGCCTCCGCCGCGCACAAGGCGGCCAACTCCGCCGCCGCGCACGCCGAGAAGGCCGCCGACGCAGCCGAGGACGCGGCCAAGCACGCCGGAGAGGCGATCGAGTTCGCGAAGCGCTCCCGGATCTTCGCCGAGGAGGCCGTGAAGGCCGCCAACACCGCCGCCGACGCCGTCAAGGAGGCGACGGACGTCGAGGCGGCGGCCCGGGAGGCCGAGACCACCCGCATCGAGCAGGACACCGAGGTCGGCATCATCGTGGCCCGGCTCAAGGCCGCCCAGGAGCAGGAGGCCCTGGAGCGGATCGCCACCCAGCGCACCCAGAGCGACCAGACGGCGCAGGAGATCCGCGACCTCGTCGCGCGGGCGAAGGAGGCCCTCACCGCCGGGAACGAGGCAGCGGCCGTGTCCTCGGGGCGCGAGGCGGCGGTCAAGCTCCTCGGCAGCCACGGGACGTGGACGCGCCAGGCGGCGGAGTTCGCCCTCGCCGCCGGCGACTACGAGATCCTCAACTGGATCGACGTCGACCACCCGGCGGCCCAGCGGCAGGACGACCGCGAGACGGTTCTGGCCCTGGCCGAGATGGCGGCGCCGGACGTCGCGGCAGGCGCTCATGTGGCGCTGAAGAGCGAGGATCCCGACGCGGCGAGCCAGTTCCTCCAGCAGGGCGTGACCGACACGTCCGCCGAGGAGAACCGCGTCAAGGTCTTCACGATCCTCGGCCAGAAGCCCGGCCCTGCGGTCAGGGCGAAGGCGGAGGCGGCCCTCGCCGACGGCAGTCCGACGGCGCTGTTCCGCTTCCTGAGCACGGAGTACGTCGAGGCGGTCAAGGAAGACGACACCGTCGAGGTCTTCAAGATCCTCAACGAGGGCGGGGCCTACCTCCGGTCGGCCGCGAAGGTCGTGCTGGAGGGGTCCGCCCTCATGCGGCGGTCGTTCGTCGCGCACGACCAGTTCAACGTCGCCCGCCTCGATCACGACGCCGAGTCCCACGTCGCCGCGATCCGGGCCGCCATCGCCCACGCCGCCCAGATCGCGCAGCGGGCCCTGGAGGACGCCGCTCGCGCCTCCAAGGCTGCGGCGGACGCACGGCAGGCGGCCGACGACGCGGCGGACTGGGCGGACAAGGCCAAGGGCTACGCCAAGGCCGCGGAGGACGCGGCCACCAAGGCCCGTGACAACGCCGAGGCGGCGGACGCCTCGGCCGCCAGGGCCGCCGCCTCCGCACAGCGGGCCGAGAGCGCCGCCGTGGTGGCACGGTCCGCCTCGCGGGCCGCGAACTACTCCATGAACCAGGCCTACGCCTCCGCCGGCCGGGCCCAGGCGTCCGCCGCCTCCGCCGCCCGGTCCGCGGCGAGCGCCCGCGCCTCCGCCGAGCAGGCGGGCAAGGACGCCTCGGAGGCCGCGGCGGTCGCCTCCGACGCCCAGCGCATCTCGCGGGAGAAGCGGCAGCAGGAGATCGCCGCCGCGGCGGCCGAAGCGGAACGCAAGGCGAGGGAAGACGCCCAGAACGGCGCCAACCCCGCCGAGGACGCTGACAACGACAAGAACAAGGCCCAGGAGGACGGTGAGTTCCTCGGCCTGACCCAGGACGAGTGGATCACCTACTCGGGCCGTGTCAGCACCATCGCCGGTACGGTCTCGGCCGTCGCCGGCGGAGCGGCGCTGGCGGTCGGCTGGATCCCGGTCGTCGGTCAGGGCCTGGCTGCGGGTCTCGGCGTTCTCTCTCTTGCCGCAGGAGGGGTATCCCTGCTGGCGGGTGGCGTGAACGTCATCGCGAGCTGGGGGACGGACGACTTCAAGAAGAATCTGGGCACGTTCGCGGTGAGCGCCCTGTTCTTCGGCAAGGGCCGAGCGGTGGCGGCGGTGTCCAAGAAGGTCGGGGGCAGCCTGTCGGGCATCGCGGACGAGGTCGGCATGAAGGTGTCCGGCTTCCTGGAGGACACTTCGACAGCGGCCATCGGCTGGCTGAACTGGAGTTGACCGGGCGATGACTCCAGCGGGTGGGCGGCGGCGCCGAACGCGGTGCCGACCACCCGCCCCGGGTACCGAAACAGGGTGGGAGAAGTAGCGTGCAGGCAGAGACTTTGACGGCAGGCCAGTGGTGGATCGTGGCCCTGGCCACCTCGGCGGTGTTCCTCGGGGCGGTCCACTTCACCTTGAGGAACGGCAAGGCCACGCTCTACTCCTTGATCGCGCCCGCCGCCGGAGGGATCAGCGTCCTGGGTGCCAGCAGTGCACGCGGCCACTCGGAAGTGGAGGCGCTGATCATGTTCTCCGCCTCCCTCCTCTCTGTGGCTCTGTTCTTCGTGGCCATCAGGCCGGAGCTGGAGAAGATCAGGGCAGCGGCCCGGGTCGGTGAGACGTATGAGATCCCGAAATGGAAGACCGGCCTCTACGGGGTGCTGGTGGTGACGTTCGCCGTGGTCGTGGTGTTCCTGCTGCTGTAGGAGCGGGGTGTCCTGTGCTGCCGCAGGAGCTGCGGTTTCCTGTGCTGCCGCAGGAGTCGCGGTTTCCCGTGCTGCCGCAGGAATCTCGGTGT
>NZ_JBIDBC010000009.1:0-221955 GCF_043202835.1 Streptomyces sp. NPDC048142 | reverse complement strand
GTCCCTGCCGCCGCAGGAATCCCGGTGTCCCTGCCGCCGCAGGAATCCCGGTGTCCCTGCCGCCGCAGGAATCCCGGTGTCCCTGCCGCCGCAGGAATCCCGGTGTCCCTGCCGCCGCAGGAGCGTAGAGCCCCTCTACTCCCCCAGCTTCCGGCGCAGCGCGGCCCGCTCCGGCTCGGTGCCCGCGAGCTCCAGCGCCTCCCGGTACGCGGCAGCGGCCTCCCCGTCCCGCCCCAGCCGGCTCAGCAGGTCCGCCCGCGCCACGACATACGGCGGGTACGCCCGCAGCCGGGGTTCCCCCGCCAGCGCGTCGAGCAGCGCGAGACCGGCCCCCGGCCCGTCCCGCATCGCCACCGCCACGGCGCGGTTCACCTCCACCACGGGGGACGGGGTGAGCGTGCGGAGCACGTCGTACAGGGCCACGATCTGCGGCCAGTCCGTGGCCGCCACGTCCGCCGCCTCGTCGTGCAGGGCGGCGATGGCGGCCTGCACCCCGTAGGGCCCGGCCGGCCCGCCGGTCAGTGCCTGGACGACCAGGGCGCGGCCCTCCTCGATCATCGGCCGGTCCCAGCGCCCCCGGTCCTGGTCCTCCAGGAGCACCGGCTCACCCTCCGGCCCGGTCCGCGCGTCGCGCCGGGCGTGGACGAGGAGCAGCAGCGCGAGGAGCCCGGCGCACTCCCGCTCGGCGGGCAGCAGCCGGCGCAGGATCCGGGCCAGCCGGATCGCCTCCTCGGCCAGGACCGGCCGCTGGAGGCAGGGCCCCGAGCTGGCCGCGTACCCCTCCGTGAAGACCGAGTAGACGACCTGGAGCACCCCGGGCAGCCGCTCCGGCAGTTCGTCGGGGCCGGGCACCCGGAACGGGATCCGGGCCTCGCGGATCTTCTTCTTCGCCCGCACGATGCGCTGGGCCATGGTCGCCGTCGGCACGAGGAACGCCCGCGCCACTTCCGGCGTGGTGAGCCCGGCGAGGCAGCGCAGGGTCAGGGCGGTACGGTCCTCGGCGGCGAGGGCGGGGTGGGTGCAGGTGAAGAACAACTGGAGCCGCTCGTCCGGCAGTTCACCGCCTCCGGACACGTCTGCGGCGGGGGCGGGCTCGGCACGTTCCGCGTCGGCGCTCAGGACGGCGAGCCGGGCCGCGTATGCCCGGTCGCGCCGCAGCCGGTCCACCGCCCGACGCCGGGCGGTCGTCAGCAGCCAGGCCCCGGGGCGGGCGGGGACGCCTTCGGCGGGCCAGTGCCGCAGGGCCGCCTCGATCGCCTCGGACGTCACCTCCTCGGCCAGGTCGAGGTCCCCGAACCGGCGGACGAGGGAGGCGAGCAGCAGCCCGCGCTCCTCCCGGAACACCGCCTCGACGGCTTCGGCGGCCACGCGCCCCTCCTTCAGGAACCGGTGCTCCCCCGGGGCCCCGCCCTCGCCAGGAACCCCGCCCTCCTCCAGGAACCCGTTCTCCCCCGGAACCCCGCCCTTCCCCGGAACCCCGCCCTCGCCCGCGAACCCGCCCTCGCCCGGCACGGCTCTCAGGCCCCGAAGTCCGCGACCGGCCGGACGACGACCGAGCCGCCGTCCCGCGAGCCGGGACAGCGTGCGGCCCAGTCGAGGGCCGCGTCGAGGTCGGGCACGTCGATCACGAGGAATCCGCCCAGCAGCTCCCGCGCCTCGGCGAACGGCCCGTCCGTCACGGTCCGCTCCCCGGTCGGCGAGACCCGCACGGTGGTCGCGGTCACCAGATCGGCCAGCGACTCCCCGGAGACGTGGATCCCCGCGTCGCGTACGTCCTTGTCGTAGGCCATCCAGTCCTCGACGGTGCACTGGGGCGCGCCGCCCTGCTCGTCGACGGCCCCGCTGTGGATCAGCAGCATGTACTTCATGGTCGGCTCCTTCTCGCCTGTATGTCGCGCCCGCCGGTGCGGGTCGCCCTACACGATGACGACGAACGGGACCGGGGCCGATCGACACGCCGCCCGAAACTTTTTTACGACGGGACCGGCCACGTCCGCTCCGCGGGCATCCGGCTGGGAACCGGCCCCTTCGGCCCCGTGGGACGTCGCGGCGGGCGAGCGGTGCGCGTTCGCCATCCACGGCGATCCGGTCGTGGGCGAGGTCGTCCGGCACGAACTGCCTCCGCCCGCCGAGGGCGTCACCCGCAGCGCGTACAAGGGCGACCTCGTGGTCCGTCAGCCCGACCGGAGCCAGAACCGTGACCGGCCCGGCGATCTCAAGGACCGACGCCTGCGCGCAGATCGACTGAGCGGGCGCGCCGGGAGGCGGCCCTGCCGTCATGGCCGTCATAGCCGTCATGCGCTGATGAGAGACCTTTCGGAGGCGTACGCACGGGCCTCCCGGCATTCCCCGCAGCACCCCGGCGCCTGCGACCGGAACGCCCGGTCGCAGGCGTCGCAGGTCTGGAGGGGCACGACGGGCGGGGCGACGGGCAGCGGCGGCGGAAGGAGCGCGATGAGCCGGTGCCGCACCAGCTTCGCCGGGTGCCGGAGGGGCACGGGCGGATCATCGGTCAGCGCGGCCCGCACCGCGTCCGGCCGCATGCCCCGCTCCAGCCAGGCGGCGACCCCGGGGGCGAGCCGCGCCACGTCCGCCTCGGTGAGGACGAACTGCGGCGCGGCGGCCCGGAGCCCGGCGAGCAGGCGTGTGGCCTCGGCGAACAACGCGGTACTGGGCCCGCACGGGAACGGCAGCGGCGGGGGCGGCGGCTTGGGCGCGGTGGGCGGCGGCACGAGCCGGGGCACCGGCACCACGACGGGCTCACGCTCCGGTACGGGTACGGGTACGGGTACGGGTACGGGTACGGGAGCGGGCGCGCGCACCGCCTCCCGTACAGCCTCCCCCGGCTCAGAAGCGCGGGCAGGGGCTGAGGCGGCGGCAGAGGCAGGGGCTGAGCCAGGGGCGGCATCGGAGGCAGCGGCAGGGGCTGAAGCCGCGACCGACGCGGCCCCTCCCCGCCGGGCCGCCGCGTCCGGGTGGTTGTAGAACACCGTGCGCGTGGCCAGCTTGCCGCCCTTGACGCGTTCCAGGACGCGGCTGAGGAATCCGTGCTGCTCCAGCTCGTGCAGCGCGGCGGCGATGCGGGTCTCGCTCTCCGGGAAGATCGCGGCGAGCACCTTGATGGCGACCCGCCTCCCGTCGGGCAGCGACTGGATGTGGGTGCCGAGGCCGATGGCCAGCAGGGACAGGCCCCGGTGCTGGGAGAGCCGGTTGGAGACGATCGTGTAGCCGTCGGTGAGCCGGATGTTGACGTGGACGACGCCGGAGTACGGGGCGCGCGAGGGCGCGCTAATCTGCTGGGTACCCATCGGGAAGCTCCTACTTCCTCGGTGGTCAGGCCTTCGGTCGGGATGCCAGTCCCGGCCGGGGGCCGTCTCATGTCTGGTGGTGGTCAGCGTGAGCATATGCCCGCCAACAGGGCGAAAATCCAGCCCGGTTGGCACACTTCACCCGTGTGAGTGACGACGCCTCGCACGTGCTGACGCGGGCCCACACAGGGTTGGGTCGGGTTATTTCTCCCGTACTCAAGGACAAGTAATTAAAAGCTTTTACATCGCGGGCCACCGGGACGCGGTCCACCGCGTCCCGGTCACCTTCGCCCCGGCTCCCCCACCCCGCCCCACCGGGTCGCGGCTGTCACGATCCGGTGAGCGCCACCTCCGCCCAGACCGTCTTGCGCGGGAACGGCCCGTGCTCCGTACCCCACCGCACCGACAGCGCCTCCACGAGCAACAGCCCACGCCCGCCCTCGGAATCGCCGGACGGATCCCGCTTCACCGGGTCCCGGTCACCCCGGGTGTCGGCGACCTCGATCCGCAGCACGTCGCCGTACACGCTCAGCAGGATGCGGAAGTCCCGCCCGGGGACGTATCCGTGCAGCGCCGCGTTGGTCGCCAGCTCCCCGATGACAAGGCTCGCGTCCTCCAGCGGCAGGCCCCATGAGCGCAGCTGCTCGGTCGCCAGCAGACGGGCGAGCCGGGCGCCCCGGCGGGTGGCGGAGAGCTGGACGGCGAACTGTCCGGTGCGCGCCCTCGGTTGGGTGATTTTTTGGTTCATGTCACTCAGCGTGGCCGCGCGTATCTACTCTGAGAAGTATTGGCACGGGTACGGACTGTCACTGTCCCTGGTGTGTACAGCCCTGTCCCGTTCGTACGGTGTCCGCGCGCGGACACACGGCTGGAAGCGGGTCGACAGATGGCTGACGGAAACGAAGAGGACCAGGAATTCGGCCTGGAGGACGACTCGGGCGCGGTCATCGCGGCGGTCGGCCGGCAGGTCAAGCTCTGGCGCGAGGCGGCCGGCCTGCGCGCCGCCGAACTGGGCACGGCCATCGGGTACAGCGAGAACCTCGTCTTCAAGGTCGAGGGCGGCCGGCGCATCCCGAAGCCGGAGTTCCTGGACCGGACGGACGACGTCGTGGGCGCGGGCGGCAAGATCGCGGCGATGAAGAAGGACGTGGAGGAGGCCCGGTATCCGAGGAAGGTCCGCGACCTGGCGAAGCTGGAGGCGGAGGCGGTCGAGCTCGGCGCGTACGCGGGGGTCGTAATCCACGGGCTGCTCCAGACCGAGGAGTACGCACGCGCGCTCTACGGACAGCGGCGGCCCGCGTACAGCGAGGACGACATCGAGCGCCTGGTGGCCGCCCGCATGGCCCGGCAAGTGGTCTTCGACCGACGGCCCGCCCCCCTGCTCACCTTTGTCCAGGAGGAGTCGACGCTCCGGAGGCAGACCGGGGGCAGAATGGTTCTGCGACGCCAGCTCGAACACCTGCTTGACTTGAGCCAGTTGCGGCATGTCGAGATCCAAGTCATGCCGATGGAGGCGGAGGAGCACGCGGGTCTCGGCGGTTCGCACCAAGTCCTTAAGCTCAGGGACGGAAAGACCGTCGGGCACAACGAGGTTCAGCTCATCAGCGGGCTGATCACCGATCCGAGGCAGGTGCAGATCCTGGAGATGCGCTACAACCTGCTCCGGTCGCAGGCCCTCACGTCCCGGCTGTCGCGGGAATTCATCGAGAAACTGCTGGGAGAGACATGAGCGCCACCGAGCTGAACTGGTTCAAGAGCAGCTACAGCACCAACGACGGCCCCGAGTGCGTCGAGGTCGCCGCCGCCGCCGCCACCATCCACGTACGCGACACCAAGCAACTCCCCACCGGCGGCCCCCACCTCGGCTTCACCCCGGGCGCCTGGAACGACTTCATCGCCTACGCGGCACAGAGCTGAGCCCACAGGGAGCGAACATGACCACCACCGAACTGACCTGGTTCAAGAGCAGCTACAGCACCAACGACGGCCCCTCCTGCGTCGAGGTCGCCACCGCCCCCACCACCATCCACATACGCGACACCAAGCAACTCCCCACCGGCGGCCCCCACCTCGGCTTCACCCCGGGCGCCTGGGCGGACTTCGTCACCTACGCATCGGAGGCCTGAGCCATGTCCGTACCGCCGGCCGTGCGCGTCAAGGACTTCGACCACCTCGTCCTCAACGTCGGGGACGTCGAGCGGGCCATCGCGTTCTACTGCGGGCCGCTCGGCCTGGAGCCCGTACGGGTCGAGGAGTGGCGGGCGGGCAAGGTGGCGTTCCCCTCGGTCCGGGTCAGCCCGACCACCATCATCGACCTGCTCGACCGCCCGCGCGGCGAGTCGAACGTGGACCACATCTGCCTCGTCGTCGACCCGCTCGACTGGCAGGAGGTCATCGACTCCGGGGTGTTCACGGTGAAGGAGGGCCCGGTCCCCCGCTTCGGGGCCCGGGGCTCGGCCACCTCGGTCTACGTGCTCGACCCGGACGGCAACACGGTCGAGCTGCGCTGGTATCCGCAGGACGCGTAGGGCGGGCGGAACCGCGCACGGAACCGGACGGGCGGACGGGCGGACGGGCGGTGGAGCGTCTCGCGGGACGCCCCGCCGCCCGTGAACCGTTCCGCCCGTGAACCTTTCCGGCCACTGCGGACAACAGGGGTGACAGACACACCGACCGACGCCCTCTGGAGGCGCAGTGACCGGACCACCTCCGGCCCGCCCAGGCACCGAACGCGACGACGCCGTCGTCATCACGCAGTCTCTCGACGAGCCCGAGCTGTTCGCCGGGCTGTACGACCGGCACGCCTCGGACATCCACCGCTACGCCGCCCGCCGGCTCGGGGAGGGCCCGGCGGACGACATCACGGCGGAGACGTTCCTCATCGCGTTCCGCACCCGGGACCGCTACGACACGTCCCACCGGCTGGCCAGGCCCTGGCTGTACGGCATCGCGGCCAACCTGATCGGCAAGCACCGCCGCAGCGAGGTCCGCGCGCTGAAGGCGCTGGCCCGGACGGGCCACGACCCGGTGGCCGCGTCCTGGAGCGACCGCTCCGACGACCGGATCGCCGTCCAGGCCCCCCTCGCGGGCGCGCTGGCCGCGCTCTCGCCCGGCGACCGGCACGTCCTGCTGCTCGTCGCCTGGGCGGACCTCGGCTACCAGGAGGTGGCCGACGCACTGCGGATACCGCTGGGCACGGTCAGATCCCGACTGAACCGGGCCCGCCGCAAGGTGCGCGAGGCCCTGAGCACCGATCCCACGTTCGTCTCGGCCGAACAGGAGCTGACCCCATCATGGACGAAATGACCCAGCTGCGGGAGCTGCGCGCCGATGCCCCCGTACCCGACCGTGCAGCCCTCGCCCCGGGCCGCGAGCGGCTCACCGGCACCATCGCGGGCAGGGGCCGCCGCACCTTCCGGGCGCGGGCCGACTGGCGGATCGCCTCGCTCGGCGCGGTGGTGGCGATCACCGCGGCGGCGCTCTTCGTCACCCAGGTCGTCGACACCTCGGACCCCCGGCAGTCGGGACCGGCGACCGTGACGGGCGACCTCGACCTGTCCAGCCCGTCCGCCGCCCTGGGCCGGGCTGCGGACTTCCTGGACCGGCAGGAGGTGCCTCCGGAGCCCCGGCCGGACCAGTGGATCTACCTCCGGGAGGAAAATCCCGAGCAGGCGGAGCAGTGGGCGGAGCTGCCCGCCGAGATCCGGGAGGACATGCAGTGGTCCTACAGCCCGGACTCCTGGGTCCCGTACGACGACAAAGCCGCGGAGAACGACGAGTCCGACACCGACTACCGGACCGCCCGCGAGTCCTACCGCATCGCCGCTGACCTGCCGGAGGACCCCGAGGCGCTGCTCGCGAAACTGCGGAAGGTGTTCCCTACCGGCAGCGGCCCCGACGGCCCGCCCGAGGCCAAGGACGAGCACAGCTTCCGCGCCCTGTCGGTCCTGCTGGGGTCGTACCCGCTCCCGCCCGACGCGATGGCCAGGATCTACCGGGCGATGGCCACGGTCGGCGGCGTAGAGGTGACCGACCACCTGATCAGGGACGCCTCCGGCCGCCAGGTCATCGCCGTGACCCGCGACTACGACCAGGGGGACACCCGGCGCGAGATCCTCATCGACCCGGTGGACTACAGCTACGCGGGAGAACGCGACGTCGTCACCAGGACACACGAGGTCTCCCGACCCGACGGCATCGAGCCCACGGTCCAGGAACGCGGCGACATCCTGATCAACGTCGCGAGGACCAGAGCGGCCGTCGTCGACGCCAAGGGCCAGAAGCCCTGACCGTACGGCTCGCACACACCCGGGCGCGGGCCCGGTGTCCGGCACAGGGGAGCGGACACCGGGCCCGCGACCGTGGGCCTCCGGCGAGGCCCCTGGCCGTGGACGTCCGCTGCCAGGGGCACCGCCCCGACACCCACGTGACCGACCCCACCCCCCGCTCCGTTCAAACTCCCGCAACAATGAACGTGTGATCACTTCACCCGCACGGAGCCCCCACCGTCGCACCGAGCACGCGCCGACCCCCTACGTCGACCTCTCGCGCGACGAGTGGAGCGCGCTGCGGGACAAGACCCCGCTGCCGCTGACCGCCGACGAGGTGGAGCGGCTGCGGGGTCTCGGGGACGTCATCGACCTGGACGAGGTACGGGACGTCTACCTGCCGCTCTCCCGGCTGCTCAACCTGTACGTCCAGGCCACCTCCGGGCTGCGCGGCGCGCTGAACACCTTCCTCGGGGACGCCGGGAACGGGCACGGGGCGCAGCGCGGCACCCCCTTCGTCATAGGGGTCGCGGGCAGTGTCGCCGTCGGCAAGTCCACCAGCGCCCGTATCCTCCAGGCGCTGCTGGCCCGCTGGCCGGAGCACCCGCGCGTCGAGCTGGTGACCACGGACGGGTTCCTGCTGCCGATGAAGGAGCTCCGGGCGCGCGGGCTGACCTCCCGCAAAGGGTTCCCGGAGTCCTACGACCGGCGCGCCCTGACCCGGTTCGTCGCCGACATCAAGGCGGGCAAGGACGAGGTGACCGCGCCCGTCTACTCGCACCTGATCTACGACATCGTCCCCGACGAGCGGCTCACCGTGCGCCGCCCCGACATCCTCATCGTCGAGGGCCTCAACGTCCTCCAGCCCGCGCTGCCCGGCAGCGACGGCCGAACGAGGGTCGGGCTCGCCGACTACTTCGACTTCAGCGTGTACGTGGACGCGCGCGCCGAGGACATCGAGACCTGGTATCTGAACCGTTTCCGCAAGCTGCGCGCCACGGCGTTCCAGGACCCGTCCTCGTACTTCCGCAAGTACACCCAGGTCTCCGAGGAGGAGGCGCTGGAGTACGCGCGCACCATGTGGCGGACCATCAACAAGCCGAACCTGCTGGAGAACGTGGCTCCGACGCGCGGCCGAGCCACCCTGGTGCTCCGCAAGGGACCGGACCACAAGGTCCAGAAGCTGTCCCTGCGCAAGCTCTGACCGGCTCGCGTACACCGACCGGGTCACGTACACCGACCGGGTCGCGGCCGGACGCGCCGCAGCGGAGCACCGGACGTGCTCAGCTGTCCCCGAGTCCTCCGAGGTAGCGGAAGCGGCCGTCCTCCACCCGGATGAGGAAAGCGTTGTCCTCCTGCACCGGCGCCGCGGAGCCTTCCCGGAAGGTGAACGTCTTCGACACGCCACGGTGGGAGGTCCGGGGCAGCCGGCGGGCCAGGGCGCGGCGCTCGACGCTCTCCTCGCCGAGCGCGCGCACGGCCTCAGCGATCAGGTGGACCGTGTCGAACGCCTCGGCGGCGTAGAGGGCGGGCGGGTCACCGTAACGCTCCTGGTGAGCCGCGGTGAAGGCCCTGGCCTCGGGCTTGCCGGTCGCGTCGACGACGGCCGAGCTCAGCACCCATCCCTCGGCGGCCGCCCCGGCCTGCTCGGGGAACCCGGGGTCGAGCAACGCCTGCGTGCCGAGCCTGGCCCCGGTGAATCCCCGCTGCCGCAGCGCGCGGGCGAACCGGGCACCCCTGGCACGACGGCCGCCGAACACCAGTGCGTCGACCTCGTCGTCGAGGAGCTTCCCGGCAAGGGGGCCGAAGTCCTCGGTGCTCGTCTCGGCGGTGTGCCGCACCAGTCCGTGTCCGCCGGACTCCATACCGCGGTGGATGCCCTGGAGGACGTCCCAGGAGTGGTCACCCTCGGCCTCGTCGTGAACCAGTGCGGTCCGCCGGGCACCGACCTCGCCGACCAGGTGGGCGATCAGCACCAGTGCCGCCTCCGCGTCCGTGGCGCGGGTCCGCAGATAGGCGGTGTGCTCGGCGGACGACACCTCTGTGGTGCCCACCGAGACGGATACCAGGGGGAGCTGGGCGGCGCTGTAGGTGCCGACGGCCGCTTTGCAGGTGGTGCCGGTGGTCGGGCCGACCACGGCGAGGACCGAGCGGGCGGCGGTCAGTTCCTCGGCCACCTCCACGGCCCGCGCGGGGTCTCCGGCATCGTCACGGACGGTCAGCGCCAGAGTGAAGGGGCGGTCGGGGCCCGCGTTGAACTGCTCGACGGCGAGCCGGGCGCCCCGTTCCTGAGCCTTGCCGGTGGCGGCGTCCGGCCCGGAGAGATCGGCGTGCACGGCGATCGTGTGGCGCGGGACCCGCGACGGCCCAGGGCCGGTCTCGCGCTGGTCCACGAGGCCGCGCCAGAGGGCGAATCCCCCGGCCGCCAGCACCGCGCCGCCCGCCGAGGCGACGGTCAGGAAGCGCCGGCGGGTCGGGGTGGCGGGGTCGGGCCGCTCCGGCGGGGCGGGATGTTCGGGGGTGGCGGCCGGGCCGGGCGGGGGGTCTCCCGGCTGCGGCGTCCCGGTGGCAGTGGGGTCGTCCTTCTTCGGCCGGGATATCTCCGTCGGCGGGATTGCCGGAAGGTCGAGCATCGCCGCCGCACGGGCGGTGACCAGCCGGAGAACCGGCTCCGGGAGCCATCCGGGGCCCGGAGCCGACGGCTCGCCCGGGAGGAGACGACTCCGCAGCCCGGCAGCGTCGGGGCGCCGCTCGGGGTCCTTGGCCAGGCACTCCTCCAGTAGGGGGCGCAGCTCCTGCGGCACCCCGTCGAGGTCCGGCGCGTCATGCACCGTGCGGTACAGCATGGCCTCGGGGGCTCCGCTGCCGAACGGGGGTCGCCCGGTCGCCGCGTAGGCCAGGACGCAGCCCAGCGAGAAGACGTCACTGGGCGGACCGATCGCGTCGGCGTCCGCCCGCGCCTGCTCGGGGGAGAGAAAGCCCGGCGACCCCACCACCACATCGGTCGAGGTGAGCGCGGTGTCGTCGAGCGCACGGGCGATACCGAAATCGATCAGCCGCGGCCCGTCCAACGCCAACAGGATGTTCGCCGGCTTCACATCACGATGCACCAACCCCGCACCATGCACCGCCACCAACGCCTCCGCGACCATCCCCCCCAACGCCGACACCGCGCGCGCAGGCAGCGCCCCACACCCCACCACCGCCTCCTGCAACGACGGACCCGCCACGAACGGCGTCACCAACCACGGCCGCACCGCCCCCACATCCGCATCCGTCACCGCCACAGCCCACCGACTCACCACCCGACGAGCCGCCCCCACCTCCCGCACAAAAACGCTCACGAAACCCCACATCACCCGCAAACTCCGCCTGCACAAGCTTCAACGCAACCAAACCACCACCAACAGAACGCCCCAAATACACCACCCCCATCCCACCCGCACCCAACCGCCCCAACAACCGATAACCCCCCACCCACGCCGGATCACCCACACCCAACGGCTCCATCACAGACTCCCCGTCGTCATCGTCCCGGCTGTCCCTGCCCCGCCTGCCCCCACGGCCGCCGAAGCGTCCACCTGCGCGGGCGTGGCACCCGGCCGGGCCGCCCCCGCCCGTAAGGCCGTCGTCGCCCGCGCGGTCATCGCAGTTCCCTCCGGACGTCGGTGAGCATGCTGCCCAGCGCCCCGGAGCCGGTGGCGCTGACGGTCTTCGCGTCGTAGCCGTCGGCACCCTTGACCGATACCGCGAACACCACGGAGCCGACGCGGTTCGCCGCCCAGAGGTAGGGGTGCGGGCCGCCGTGCACGTCATCCGTGTACTGGCCGACCTCGAAGACGGAGTCCTCGGCGTCGTGGAAGACCGGTTTCTCCCCCAGCGACACGAGCGAGGTGACGCGTTCGCCCCGGCGGGGCCGCTGGTCGGGGCAGCGCAGCGCGTCCTCCAGGAACCTCGCCATCGCCGCGTCGGCGTGCGCGGTGGTCCGGTAGACGGTGACATGGGCGGTCACCCGCAGCGGCCCCCCGCCGGAGACCTCGCCCGGCACTTCACTCGACCGCGACAGCCCGGCCAGCACCTCGTGCGGTAGGGCCTCGCGCTGCCAGCGGCAGGACCGGTCCAGCACCGGCACGGTCCGCGGTGCGCTCTCGTAGGGGCTCTGCCGGACGAAGTCGGCACCGAGCACGTCGGGTTCGGCGGCGACGGCACGAGCGAGCGCCAGGGCCTCCTCGAACGTGCCCGGCAGGGTTTCAGGGGCGGGCGGCTCCGCCGACCCCGACGGTCGCGGACCCTTGCTCCCGGGTAACGGCACAGACGTCCGCGAGTCGCCCCCCGCCCCGGCGGAAGGTGCCGCCGCTCCCCCGCCGTCCGGGCTGTCCGCCCCACCGGACGAACACCCCACCACCAGCGTGATCACGGCCATGGCTGCACCGGCGCAGCGGGCCCCCCCGTCGACGAGCCACCGTCGCTCCTCCCGATGCGCAACTGAGGCAGACGCTCTGCCCGCTTCGCCATCGTCCCACCGAGAAGCACGCGTTGAGGGCGGAACGCGGTTCCCGCGGCTCCGTCCGGTGGCGTCAACGCTCTGCCGTACCGATCCGCCCCGCGGGTGCCCGTGTGTGCGGGGCATCGCCCTACGCGGGACGCGGGCGACCCCACGCGGGCGACCCGCTCATCCACACACGGGCGGCTCCACGCGGGGCGACCCGCTCATCCGCCGGAAGCCGCCCGGAACACCCCCAGCGCCCGGGACGACACGGACCGCCGAGGGCCCTCGTCCCCGCACGCCTTCAGACACGGGAGCAGTCGGCACGCGCACAGCCGAGGCCGCCGTCGGCCATGCGTGCCCGCCCCGTCGGCCGACCCGTCCTGCGCCGGCCAGTGGGCGCCGGCTCGGGAGCTCAGCCGAGCGCCGACTTCACCACATCGGCCAGCCGGCCCGCGACGGCCCGCGCCTGCTCGATGTCGGCGGCCTCGACCATGACCCGCACCAGCGGCTCCGTACCCGACTGGCGCAGCAGTACACGCCCGGTCTCGCCGAGCTCGCGCTCCGCCTCGACGACCGCGGTGGCCAGCTCGGACGAGGTGGTCACCCGGGTCTTGTCGACGTCGGGGACGTTGATGAGGACCTGCGGCAGGCGTTGCATGACCCCGGCCAGCTCGGCGAGGCTCCGGCCGGTGGCGGCGACCCGGGCCGCCAGCATCAGGCCGGTCAGTGTGCCGTCGCCGGTGGTGGCGTGGTCCAGGACGATGACGTGCCCGGACTGCTCGCCGCCGAGCGCGAAACCCTCGGCCTTCATCGACTCCAGGACGTACCGGTCGCCGACCGCCGTCTGGACGAGCCGGATGCCCTCGCGCTCCATGGCCAGCTTGAAGCCGAGGTTCGACATCACGGTGCCGACGACGGTGTCCTGGCGCAGCGAGCCGGCGTCCCGCATCGCGAGGGCCAGCACGGCGAGAATCTGATCGCCGTCGACCTCCTCGCCCGCCGCGTCCACGGCGAGACAGCGGTCGGCGTCGCCGTCGTGCGCGATGCCGAGGTCGGCCCCGTGCTCGACGACGGCGGCGCGCAGCAGCTCCAGGTGGGTGGAGCCGCAGCCGTCGTTGATGTTCAGGCCGTCCGGGTCGGCCCCGATGGTGACGACCTCGGCGCCGGCCCGCGCGAACGCCTCGGGCGAGACCCGGGCGGCGGCGCCGTGCGCCTCGTCCAGGACGACCTTGAGGCCGTCGAGCCGGTTCGGGAGGACGCCGATGAGGTGGGCGACGTACCGGTCGAAGCCTTCGGTGTAGTCGGTGACCCGGCCCACGCCGGCACCGGTCGGGCGGCTCCACGGCTCACCGGAGCGGTGCTGCTCGTAGACCGTCTCGATCCGGTCCTCCAGCTCGTCGGCGAGCTTGTGGCCGCCGCGCGCGAAGAACTTGACGCCGTTGTCGGGCATCGCGTTGTGGCTGGCGGAGAGCATCACGCCGATGTCCGCGCCGAGCGAGCCGGTGAGGTGCGCCACGGCGGGCGTCGGCAGCACGCCGACGCGCAGCACGTCCACACCGGCGCTGGCCAGGCCCGCCACGACGGCGGCCTCCAGGAACTCTCCGGAGGCCCGCGGATCACGTCCGACCACGGCGGTCGGGCGATGGCCCGCGAAGGTGCCCGCCTCGGCGAGTACGTGCGCCGCCGCGACCGAGAGACCGAGCGCGAGCTCGGCCGTCAGATCGGCGTTGGCGACACCCCGTACTCCGTCCGTACCGAAGAGTCGTCCCACTGGTGTCCTCCGAAGTGCTCCGAAACCACAAACCACAAACCACAAACCACTGCACAGCAAACGAACTGAGCAACCAAACAACGAAAGCGGCGAGAAAAACGTAAAAAAGGCACGCCGGGTGGCATGGCACGCCCGACCTACGCCCGACCTGCGACATGCGCGACGGCGCTCACCGGGCCGCGGTCCGAGCGGGCCGATGAACGTCTTATGCCGTTATACGCCCGTGAGGGCCGATAAACGAACGCCCCAGCAGCACAGAGTGTGCCGCCGGGGCGAACGTGACAGTCGAGCAGGCGATATTTAGCGCTTGCTGTACTGCGGGGCCTTACGGGCCTTCTTGAGACCGGCCTTCTTGCGCTCGACCGCACGGTCGTCGCGGGAGAGGAAGCCGGCCTTCTTCAGCGCGGCGCGGTTGTTGTCCACGTCGGCCTCGTTCAGCGAGCGGGCCACACCGAGGCGCAGCGCGCCGGCCTGACCGGAGACACCGCCACCCGAGATGCGGGCCACGACGTCGTAGCGACCGTCGAGCTCGAGAACCTTGAAGGGCTCGTTGACTTCCTGCTGGTGCACCTTGTTGGGGAAGTAGTCCTCAAGGGTGCGACCGTTGATCTTCCACTTGCCGGTGCCCGGGATGATCCGGACGCGGGCGATGGCGTTCTTGCGACGGCCAAGGCCGGCCGCGGGCTGCGGGTCGCCGAAGCGGCCCGCGAGCGACTCGGAGGTGTACTCACCCTCGACGGGGACCTCCGACTCGAAGGTGGTCACCTCGGCGAAGGTCTCCTCGCCCTCGGTGCCCTCGACGGGGGTCTCAACAGTGGTCTCGGCCACGATGCTCCTCAGATCTTTCTGTATGTCTTAGGGGGTGGCCGGAACTACTGCGCGACCTGGGTGATCTCGAACGGGACCGGCTGCTGAGCAGCGTGCGGGTGCTGGTCGCCCGCGTAGACCTTGAGCTTCGAGATCATCTGACGGCCCAGGGTGTTCTTGGGGATCATGCCCTTGATGGCCTTCTCGACGGCCTTCTCGGGGTTCTTCGAGAGCAGCTCGTCGTAGCGCACCGAACGGAGACCGCCCGGGAAGCCCGAGTGGCGGTACGCCATCTTCTGGGTCTTCTTGTTGCCGGACAGGTGAACCTTGTCGGCGTTGATGATGATGACGAAGTCGCCCATGTCCATGTGGGGGGCGTAGATCGCCTTGTGCTTGCCTCGGAGGAGGTTCGCAGCCGTGGTGGCCAGACGGCCCAGGACGATGTCCTGAGCGTCAATGATGTGCCACTGGCGAGTGACATCGCCGGGCTTGGGGCTGTACGTACGCACTTCGCAGCCTTCGCTTCTTCAGTGGATGGGATCCAGACACACGGCACCTCTGAAGCGATCATGCAGCTGGGGCTCACAATGCCGGGGACGCTGCCCGTATGCGAGCCACTGGTAACTGCTCCAGAGAACCTACGTAAGGCCCTTCGCGTGAGAACGACGAAGCCAATACGTATAACAATCCTCGACAGTACCCGCCACGCCCCGGACGGGTCAAAACGACCCCCGCCACACCCTTCCAGCCAGCCGACGTCAGGGCGCCCCTTCCGACCCCACCACACCCACCCTCAGCCCCGCCGCACCCACCCAGCCCCGCCGGCGCTTGAGGCGATGCTTTCCAGCCCCGCCGCACCCACCCAGCCCCGCCGGCGCTTGAGGCGATCCTTTCCAGCCCCGCCGGCGTTTGAGGCGCGGGGGCCCGGGGGCAGCGCCCCCGCAACGGCGCCGCACGGCACCCCGCACCCCGCCGGCACCCGGCATCCGCACCCGGCCCCCACCCGACTCACCCCCGCCCGCCGACCGCCAAGGTCACCGCGCCCGCTCCACCCTCCGCTCGTCCCACACCGGCTCCGCCGTCTCCCGTACGACCCCGTCCGAGCCGAAGACCAGATACCGGTCGAAGCTCTTCGCGAACCACCGGTCGTGCGTGACGGCCATCACCGTGCCGTCGTACACCTCAAGCCCGTCCTGAAGCGCCTCCGCCGACTCCAGGTCCAGGTTGTCCGTGGGCTCGTCCAGGAGCAGCGCCGTGGTGCCGGCCAGCTCCAGGAGCAGGATCTGGAACCGCGCCTGCTGCCCGCCGGACAGCTTCTCGAACGGCTGGTCCCCCTGCCGCTCCAGCTCGTACCGCCGCAGGACCGACATCGCCCCGCCCCGGTCCTTGGCATGCTCGGACCACAGGATCTCCACCAGCGTCTTGCCGAGCAGCTCCGGATGCGCGTGCGTCTGGGCGAAGTGCCCTGGCACGACCCGCGCCCCGAGCTTCCACTGTCCCGTGTGCGCCACCGGCTCCCCCGCCAGCAGCCGCAGGAAGTGCGACTTGCCCGACCCGTTGGAGCCGAGGACCGCGACCCGCTCGCCGTAGTAGATCTCCAGGTCGAACGGTTTCATCAGCCCGGTCAGCTCCAGGTTCTCGCAGGTGACCGCCCGCACCCCGGTCCGCCCGCCGCGCAGCCGCATCCTGATGTCCTGCTCGCGCGGCGGCTCCGGCGGCGGGCCCGCCTCCTCGAACTTCTTGAAGCGGGTCTGCATCGCGTGGTAGCGGTTCGCCATGTCGGGGCTGTTCGCCGCCTGCTGCCGCATCCGCAGGACGAGCGCCTTCAGCCGGGCGTGCTCCTCCTGCCAGCGCCGCAGCAGCTCCTCGAACCGCGCGAAACGCTCCTTGCGCGCGTCGTGGTACGTGGCGAAGCCGCCGCCGTGCACCCATACGTCGCTGCCCGCCGGGCTCGGCTCGACGCTGACGATCTTCTCGGCGGCCCGGGAGAGCAGCTCCCGGTCGTGGGAGACGAAGAGGACCGTCTTACGGGTCTCCTTCAGCTTCCCCTCCAGCCACCGCTTGCCCGGCACGTCCAGATAGTTGTCCGGCTCGTCGAGCAGCAGCACCTCGTCCGGCCCGCGCAGCAGCGCCTCCAGCACCAGCCGCTTCTGCTCGCCGCCGCTGAGCGTGCGCACCTCGCGCCACTGCGCCTTCTCGTACGGGACGCCCAGCGCGGCCATCGTGCACATGTCCCAGACCGTCTCGGCCTCGTAGCCGCGCGCCTCCGCCCAGTCGCTCAGGGCCTGCGCGTACGCCATCTGCGCGGCCTCGTCGTCGACGGTGAGGATCTTCTCCTCCGCCGCGTCGACCGCCCTCGCCGCGCCCCGGATACGGGGCTGGGAGACGGAGACCAGGAGGTCCCGCACCGTCCGCTCGTCCCGCACCGAGCCCACGAACTGCGGCATCACGCCGAGCCCGCCGCTCACCGAGACCGTGCCGCCGTGCGGCTGGAGCTCACCGGCCAGCAGCCGCAGCAGCGTCGTCTTGCCCGCCCCGTTCGCCCCGACGAGCGCGACGACGGCCCCGTCGGCCACCCGGAACGAGGCATCGCCGAGCAGCACCCGCCCGTCCGGTAGGTAGTACTCCAGGTGGCCTGCTTCGAGATGTCCCATGCAGAGCATTGTCACGGTCCGCGATGCCCTGGCCCAACCGGATTACCGATAGCCCTCAGACCGACCGGCAATTGGGGGGCGGCGTCGCGGGGCTGTGCACGCACTCCCCCAAGCTCTCGGCTTCGCTCGAGCAGGGAGGGGCCCCCTCCGGCGTTGTCGTCAATCACCATGGCTCCGCCATGCCTCAATCCTCCGCCTTGCAGCTGCACGCACCCAGCCCCGCTCCTTCTCCCACCCCCCAATTGCCGGTCGGTCTAAACTGCGCGCATGAGCTTTGGGCAAGGGGGGCCCTCCTGGGGGCCCGGGGGCGACGGGACTCCGGACTGGGCGGCGCTGGCGGAGGAATCCGCGGCACGGGCCCGCCGTAAGAAACTGCTGATGATCGGCGGCGGCGCGCTGGCCACCGTGGCGATCGGCGCGATCGTGACCGCGGCCGTGGTCACGTCGAACGGCGGCGGCACCGGCAAGGCGGACAAGAACGCGAGCCAACTGCCCGCCCCCGTCGACCTCCCCGAGGACACCTCGGCTCCCGAGCCCTCCTTCTCCTCGGTCGCGCCGCCGCCCCCGCCGGACCCCAAGGACTACATATCCAGCGCCGAGAAGGACAAGGCGCCGATCACCGTCGACGGGTTCTTCCCCGGCAAGAAGCTCACGATGGGCGACCGCGTCCACCTCAAGGGCGCGACGGGCAACACCACGAAGTGCGCGACGGGCACCCAGGGGGCCCTCGGCTCGGTCCTCGCGAACAACGGCTGCGCGCAGCTCATCCGGGCCACCTACCGCAAGGACGGCGTGTCCGTCACGGTCGGCATCGCCGTCTTCGCGACGGAGGCCCGCGCGAAGAAGGCCGTCGACCAGTCCTCGGGCGGCCTCGCCTCCCTCAGCGGCGGGGGCGTCGACACCTTCTGCCGGGGCGGCACGGTCTGCCTGCGCACCGCCAACTCCTACGGCCGCTACGCCTACTTCACCGTGGGCGGCTTCCTGGACGGCAGGCGGGTCACCACCGCCGACAAGGACGTCTACGCGGTCAACAAGGACCTGACGAACTTCGCCTTCCGCCAGATCCACCGCCGGGGCCAGCTCCAGGCCTCCCAGTCCGTCGCGGAACCCAGCAGCTGACGGACGCCGAACTCCCGGCGCGATCCCGGGAGTTCCCGCTCAGCAGCAGCCCGCCCCCGGCAACGTCCGTACGTTCCGGGCCTCTACGGCACGGGCCGCCAGCAAGTCGTCCGCCGGGTACGCCACTTCCTCCAGCGTCAGCCCGTGCGGGCGCACCACGTGCACCCCGGGGTCGCGCACCTTCGCGGCCAGCACCTCGGCGGGCCAGCCCGCCGGCCGCCGCCCGTCGCCGACGAACAACGCCGCCCCGATCAGCGCCCGCACCATGTTGTGGCAGAAGGCGTCCGCCTGCACGGTCGCGGTGAGGACCCCGGAGGCCGGATCCCGTACCCAGCTCAGCTTCTGGAGCGTACGGATGGTCGTCGCCCCCTCGCGCTTCTTGCAGTACGCGGCGAAGTCGTGCTCCCCCACCATCGGCGCGGCCGCCTCGTTCATCGCGTCCACGTCCAACGGCCGGTCGTGCCACAGCACATGACCCCGGGTCAGCGGATCGACCCCACCGGGCCGGTCCCCGACGCGGTAGGCGTACCGCCGCCACAGCGCGGAGAACCGGGCGTTGAACCCGGCCGGGGCGGGAGCCGCCCGCCAGATCCGTACGTCCAGCGGCAGCCGGCCCGCCAGCCGTCGCAGCAGCTTCTCCTCGTGCTCGGCCCACACCGCCTCCGGCAGGTCCACGTGGGCCACCTGGCCGCGCGCGTGCACCCCGGCGTCCGTCCGCCCGGCCACCGTCAGGTCGTACGTCACCGCAGAGCGGGTCACGGTCCGCAGCGCGTCCTCGATCTCCCCCTGCACCGTGCGCCGGCTGGTCTGCTTCGCCCAGCCGGAGAAGTCCTTGCCGTCGTAGGACAGGTCCAGCCGCACCCGTACGAAACCGGGCTCCGCCTCGTCACTCACCGCGTCATCCTCTCAACTCCCCTGCTCAGCAGAACGGGCCCGCACCGCCCCGAAGGGTGATGCGGGCCCGTCCCGTGGTCGCTAAGACGCTCAGGCGTCCTTCGACTCCGCGTCGTCGGCCGGCTTGGCGTCCTCGACGGACTCGGCCGCGGGGGCCTCGTCCTTCTTGAGGGCGTCTTCCTTGACCGCACGCTTCGTCGCGGCCTCGGCCTCACCGGTGGCCTGCTGGGCCACGGTCAGCGCCTCGACCAGCTCGATGACCGCCATCGGGGCGTTGTCGCCACGACGGTTGCCGATCTTGGTGATACGGGTGTAACCACCGGGGCGGTTCTCGTACCGGGGAGCGATCTCGGTGAAGAGCGTGTGGACGATGCTCTTGTCCGTGATCGTCTGGAGCACCAGGCGACGGTTGTGGATGTCGCCCTTCTTCGCCTTGGTGACGAGGCGCTCGGCGACCGGACGCAGGCGACGGGCCTTGGCCTCGGTCGTCGTGATGCGGCCGTGCTCGAACAGCGACTTCGCCAGGTTGGCGAGGAGCAGACGCTCGTGCGCGGCGCTGCCGCCCAGACGGGCACCCTTTGCGGGACGCGGCATGGTGATTCTCCTTGTGTGCTGCACCGGCCGTATCAGGTACCGGTGTCAGTTCCCGTGAGGCGGACGCCTCCCGGAAGTCATATGTGCCAGTCGTGCGCGGAATCCGGCATCAGCCGAATCCAGCCCGTCCGGCGATTGAGGACAAAGCCTCGCACCGGCACGGGGCACCCAGAGAACCGGGCACCCCCGCCGGAGGCGATCAGTACTGCTCGGTCTCCACGAAACCGGCGTCCGCGTCGTCGTCGGCGCCGAAGGCGTCGGCGGCGGCGGTCGGGTCGAAGCCGGGAGGCGAGTCCTTGAGCGCGAGGCCCATACCGGCCAGCTTCGCCTTGACCTCGTCGATCGACTTGGCGCCGAAGTTGCGGATGTCGAGCAGGTCCGCCTCGGAACGGGCCACGAGCTCACCCACGGAGTGGATGCCCTCGCGCTTGAGGCAGTTGTACGACCGAACGGTGAGCTCCAGCTCCTCGATCGGCAGGGCGAGATCGGCGGCGAGCGCGGCGTCCGTCGGGGACGGGCCCATGTCGATGCCCTCGGCGTCGATGTTGAGCTCGCGCGCCAGACCGAACAGCTCGACCAGGGTCTTACCGGCCGACGCCATGGCGTCACGGGGACGCATGGCCTGCTTGGTCTCGACGTCGACGATCAGCTTGTCGAAGTCGGTGCGCTGCTCGACACGGGTCGCCTCGACCTTGTACGTGACCTTGAGCACCGGCGAGTAGATGGAGTCGACCGGGATCCGGCCGATCTCCTGGCCGACCTGCTTGTTCTGGACGGCGGAGACGTAGCCGCGACCGCGCTCGACGGTCAGCTCCATCTCCAGCTTGCCCTTGCCGTTGAGCGTGGCGAGAACGAGGTCGGGGTTGTGCACCTCGACACCGGCCGGGGGCGCGATGTCGGCGGCGGTGACCAGACCCGGGCCCTGCTTGCGCAGGTACATCACGACGGGCTCGTCGTGCTCCGAGGAGACGACCAGCTGCTTGATGTTGAGGATGAGGTCGGTGACGTCTTCCTTGACGCCCGGCACGGTGGTGAACTCGTGCAGGACGCCGTCGATCCGGATGCTGGTGACAGCGGCACCGGGGATCGAGGAGAGAAGGGTGCGGCGGAGGGAGTTGCCGAGGGTGTAACCGAAGCCCGGCTCCAGCGGCTCGATCACGAACCGGGAGCGGAACTCGTCGACGACCTCTTCGGTCAGCGACGGACGCTGAGCGATAAGCATGCGGTGATCCTTCAGTCGTGGGCACCCACTATTTGATGCCCGACAGATGTAACAAGGGTACGGGCGGTACGCCTCCGAAGAGGTGTACCGCCCGGACCCGACGCTACTGACGCACGGCCGTCACCGGCCGTGACGGGTCAGACGCGGCGACGCTTCGGCGGACGGCAGCCGTTGTGCGGCGTCGGGGTGACGTCCTGGATCGAGCCGACCTCCAGGCCGGTGGCCTGGAGCGAGCGGATCGCGGTCTCACGGCCGGAGCCGGGACCCTTGACGAAGACGTCGACCTTGCGCATGCCGTGCTCCTGCGCGCGGCGGGCGGCCGACTCGGCGGCCATCTGCGCGGCGAAGGGGGTGGACTTGCGCGAGCCCTTGAAGCCGACGTGGCCGGCGGAGGCCCAGGAGATCACGTTGCCCGAGGGATCTGTGATCGAGACGATGGTGTTGTTGAACGTGCTCTTGATGTGCGCGTGGCCGTGAGCGACGTTCTTCTTTTCCTTGCGACGCACCTTCTTGGCTGCGCCCTGACGACCCTTGGGGGGCATGTCTTGACTCCAGATGGAGAGGGGAGGTGATCGGTCCTACAGCGAAGACCGCTGGTTGCTGCGGGTTCCGGAGAACCGGAGGTCCGCAGTGCGTCCGCTGAGGACTACTTCTTGCCCGGCTTCTTCTTACCGGCGATGGCGCGACGCGGGCCCTTGCGGGTACGCGCGTTCGTGCTGGTGCGCTGACCGTGGACCGGCAGACCACGGCGGTGACGAATGCCCTGGTAGCAGCCGATCTCGATCTTGCGGCGAATGTCGCCCTGGACCTCGCGGCGGAGGTCACCCTCAGTGCGGAGGTTGGCGTCCACGTACTCGCGGATCTTGACGAGGTCTTCCTCGGCAAGGTCGCGGACGCGGGCGTCCGGGTTCACGCCGGTGCTGGCGAGGATCTCCTTGGACCGGGTGCGCCCGATGCCGAAGACGTAGGTGAGGGCAACCTCCACGCGCTTTTCGCGCGGGATGTCAACACCTGAAACGCGTGCCATTCAATGGCTCCAGTTGTTAGATCGGGGGTCTTCCGCAGTGCCACTCCCGGCCGCCGACCGCTCATGAGGAGCAGTGGTACGTCCGGGTCCCCGGCCCCCGCCGGAGGTGTCGTCAGCCGTGGCTTGGACGGGCTCTGCGTATGTACGTATTTACGTGCGTCGCGCGAAGAACTGCGAGATGCAGGCGGTCGTGCGTCAGCCCTGGCGCTGCTTGTGGCGCAGGTTGTCGCAGATGACCATGACCCGACCGTGACGGCGGATCACCTTGCACTTGTCGCAGATCTTCTTGACGCTCGGCTTGACCTTCATGGGATGTCAGGTTCTCCGGGTCAGTGCCATCACCCGCCGAAACGGGGTGCCGGCAAGATCTACTTGTAGCGGTAGACGATCCGGCCACGCGTCAGGTCGTACGGAGAGAGCTCCACCACGACCCGGTCATCCGGGAGGATGCGGATGTAGTGCATCCGCATCTTGCCGCTGATGTGCGCCAGGACCTTGTGACCGTTCTGGAGCTCCACCTTGAACATAGCGTTCGGGAGGGACTCGATCACGGTGCCCTCAATCTCGATGGCACCTTGCTTCTTGGCCACGCTTCGCCTTTCGAATCGGCTACCTTGATCGACTCTTGTTTCTCGGTGTGCTGATATGTGGGCACACTGATGCACGAGAGCCGACGAGTCAGTCTACGCCAGCGGACTCCAAAAGACGAATCCGTCAAGTTTGCCCAGTCGGGGTGATCCTTAGACCTCCCCGAGGGGGCGTGTCACCCGAGAGGGTCGGGAGCCGCCTCGATCCCGTACTCCGCGAGCTTCGCCCGGCCGCAGTCCGGGGCGGTCAGGACCAGCGGCCCCTGCTCGGTCAGCGCGATGGAGTGCTCCCAGTGCGAGGACCAGGTGCCGTCCGTCGTGATGACCGTCCAGTCGTCGCCGAGGGTCTCCGTCCGCGCCGTGCCGAGGGAGACCATGGGCTCGATCGCCAGGCAGACGCCCGGGACCAGCTTGATGCCCTTGCCGCGCTTGCGGGAGACGTAGTTCAGCAGGTGCGGGTCCATGTGCATCTCGGTGCCGATGCCGTGGCCGCCGAAGTCCTCGATGATCCCGTACTTCCCGGTCGCCGGGCGGGGCTGGCGGCGGATGTAGGTCTCGATCGCCCTGGAGATGTCGACGAGGCGGTTGTTCACCTTCATCGCCGCGATCCCGGCCCACATCGACTCCTCGGTCACCCGGGAGAGCTCGACCAGCTCCGGAGCGTGCCTCGTCCCCACGAAGGCGGTGTAGGCCGCGTCACCGTGCCAGCCGTCCACGATCGCGCCGGCGTCGATCGAGATGATGTCGCCGTCCTTGAGGACCGTCCGGTCGTCCGGGATGCCGTGGACGACGACCTCGTTGACCGAGGTGCAGATGGTCGCGGGGAACCCGCCGTACCCGAGGAAGTTCGACTTCGCGCCGTGGTCGGCGATCACCTTGCGGGCGACCTGGTCCAGGTCGTGCGTGGTGGCCCCGGGGACGGCCGCCTCACGGGTGGCGGCGTGAATGGCAGCGACCACCAGGCCCGCCTCGCGCATCTTCGCGATCTGCTCGGGGGTCTTGATCTGCACCATTGCTCGGCGCCTCTCTGCATCGACGGGGACGGGTACGGCTCGGTGTGTTCAACGATACGGGTGCAAACAGCCGGCCGCGGCGCCCTGGGGCGCCGCGGCCGGCTTGCACAACGGGGTGGGGACGGGGTGGACGCTCAGCCCTCGTCGGAGGGCTTCAGCGCCTCCATGGCGCGGGCGGTCACGTCCGCGACCTTGCCCAGCGCGGAGATGGTCACCACCAGGCCCTGGACCCGGTAGTAGTCGATGATCGGCTCGGTCTGCGTGTGGTAGACCTCCAGCCGGGTACGGACCGTCTCCTCGCTGTCGTCGTCCCGCTGGTACAGCTCGCCGCCGCAGGCGTCGCAGACGCCCTCGGTCTTCGGCGGGTTGTACGTGACGTGGAAGACGTGCGCGCTGTCGCTGCGGCAGATGCGGCGCCCCGCGATCCGCTTCACGACCTCGTCCTCGGGGACCTCCAGATCGAGGACCGCGTCCAGCTTCACGCCCTCGTCCTTGAGCATCACGTCAAGGGCTTCGGCCTGGCCCACGTTCCGCGGGAAGCCGTCCAGCAGGAAGCCGTTCACGGCGTCCGGCTGGGACATGCGGTCCTTGGCCATCCCGATGGTGACCTCGTCCGGCACCAGCTGGCCTGCGTCCATGTAGGCGCGGGCCTGCTTGCCAAGGTCGGTGCCCTGGCTGATGTTGGCGCGGAAAAGGTCGCCCGTGGAGATGTGCGGAATCGACAGGTTTTGGGCAAGGTACGCAGCCTGCGTTCCCTTGCCGGCACCCGGAGGCCCGACGAGGACGATTCGCATCAGCGGAGGAACCCTTCGTAATTGCGCTGCTGGAGCTGACTCTCGATCTGCTTCACGGTTTCCAGACCGACACCCACGATGATGAGGATGCTCGTCCCGCCGAACGGGAAGTTCGCGTTCGCACCGCCGAAGCCTGCCAACGCCATTGTCGGCACCAGAGCGATCAGACCCAGGTACAGCGAGCCCGGCCAAGTGATCCTGTTGAGCACGTAGCTCAGATACTCGGCAGTAGGTCGACCTGCCCGGATACCCGGGATGAAGCCACCATACTTCTTCATGTTGTCGGCGACTTCGTCGGGGTTGAACGAGATGGCCACGTAGAAGAAGGCGAAGAACACGATGAGTACGAAGTACGTCGCGATGTAGTACGGGTGGTCACCCGTCACGAAGTTGTCCGTGATCCAGGTCGCCCAGCCCGCGGTGGAGCTGGAGAACTGGACGATCAGCGCGGGGATGTAGAGCAGCGACGAGGCGAAGATGACCGGGATCACACCCGCCTGGTTCACCTTCAGCGGGATGTACGTGGACGTACCGCCGTAGGACCGGCGTCCGATCATGCGCTTCGCGTACTGCACCGGGATGCGGCGCTGGGCCTGCTCGACGAAGACGACGAGGCCGACCATCACGAAGCCGATGAGGATGACCGTGCCGAACTCGATCCAGCCGTCGGCCAGCTTGCCGCTCTCCTTGATGGCCCACAGGGCGCCGGGGAACGTGGCGGCGATCGAGATGAACATGAGGATCGACATGCCGTTGCCGATGCCGCGGTCGGTGATGAGCTCACCGAGCCACATGACGGCGGCCGTGCCGGCGGTCATCGTGAGGACCATGATGATCGTGGTGAAGACCGACTTGTTCGCGACGATCTGGTCGGCCACGGAGCAGTTCTGGAAGAGCGCACCGCTGCGGGCGGTGGCGACGAGGCCGGTGCCCTGGAGGACGGCCAGCGCGACGGTCAGATAACGCGTGTACTGCGTGATCTTGGCCGTGCCGGACTGCCCCTCCTTCTTCAGGGCTTCCAGGCGCGGAATCACGACGGTCAGCAGCTGGAGAATGATGCTCGCCGTGATGTACGGCATGATGCCGAGCGCGAAGATGGTGATCTGCAACAGGGCGCCACCGCTGAACATCTGCATCAGACCGAGGAGGCCACCCGAGTCGGCCTGGTCGATGCACTGCTGCACCTTCGCGTAGTCGACGCCGGGGGCCGGGACGTGCGCCCCGAGCCGGTAGATCACGATGATGCCGAGCGTGAAGAGCAGCTTCTTGCGCAGGTCGGGCGTCTTGAACGCTCGGGCGAACGCGGTGAACACGGTGCCTCCTGCGACCCCCGCGCTGTGCGTCAGAGGCGACGGGTCTGGATGGGACTGGACGGGATCGGATACAAGGCAGCCCTACATCGTAAGGAGGCCACAAAAGATTAACGGCGCCACCCTACCCGGCCCGGGACTGAGCAGGAAACACGCGCCGCACACCGGTGCACGGCCCGCCTCCCGGCCCACGCCGCGAAAGACCGGCCAAGCCACACCATTTGGGACGTGAACGCCCCTCCGCTCCCCCACCGCCGGTGCGGTGGACACCCGTTCAACCTTTCCCGAGCCTTTACGGTTCCCGTACAGCGCCGTAAACACGAAAAAAGCCCGGCCGGCCACCTCCGAAGAGGCAGCCGGCCGGGCCCAGTTCTGTCCCGCGGCTCAGACGAGCTCGGTGACCGTACCGCCGGCGGCGGTGATCTTCTCCTTGGCGGAGCCGGAGACGGCGTCAACCGAAACCTGCAGTGCCACGGAGATCTCGCCCTGTCCGAGGACCTTGACGAGGTGGTTGTTGCGCACAGCGCCCTTGGCGACCAGGTCGGCCACCGTGACCTCTCCACCCTCGGGGTAGAGCGTCGCGAGCTTGTCCAGGTTCACGACCTGGTACTCCGTGCGGAACGGGTTCTTGAAGCCCTTGAGCTTCGGGAGACGCATGTGGAGGGGCATCTGGCCACCCTCGAAGCGCTCCGGAACCTGGTAACGAGCCTTCGTACCCTTGGTACCACGGCCTGCGGTCTTACCCTTGGACGCCTCACCACGACCCACACGGGTCTTGGCGGTCTTGGCGCCCGGGGCAGGCCGGAGGTTGTGGGCCTTCAGCGGGCTGTTCTCCGCCATGTCAGTCAACCTCCTCAACCGTCACGAGGTGGCGGACGGTGTGCACCATTCCGCGGAACTCGGGGCGGTCCTCCTTGACAACCGAGTCGTTCAGGCGCTTGAGCCCGAGCGAACGCAGGGTGTCGCGGTGGTTCTGCTTGCTGCCGATGTACGACTTCGTCTGCGTGATCTTGAGGCGAGCCATTACGCACCCGCTCCCGCACGTGCACGAAGCAGAGCCGCGGGGGCGACGTCCTCGAGGGGCAGACCGCGGCGGGCCGCGATCTCCTCGGGACGCTGCAGGCCCTGGAGGGCCGCCACGGTCGCGTGCACGATGTTGATCGCGTTGGACGAGCCAAGCGACTTCGACAGGATGTCGTGAACGCCGGCGCACTCGAGCACGGCGCGCACCGGGCCACCGGCGATAACACCGGTACCGGGGGAAGCCGGCTTGAGCAGGACGACGCCCGCAGCCTTCTCGCCCGTGATCGGGTGAGGGATGGTGCCCTGGATGCGGGGGACCTTGAAGAAGTTCTTCTTGGCCTCTTCGACACCCTTGGCGATGGCCGCGGGAACTTCCTTGGCCTTGCCGTATCCGACACCGACGGTGCCGTCACCATCGCCCACCACGACCAGCGCGGTGAAGCTGAAGCGACGACCACCCTTCACAACCTTGGCGACGCGGTTGATCGCGACGACACGCTCGACGTACGCGGTCTTCTCGGCGGCAGCGCCACCGTCACGGCCCTTCCGGTCCCGCCGCTCGCCGCCACCGGCACCGCTTCCGCGGCGCTGGGGTCCAGCCATTGGATTTACCTCTCTCTGTTACGTCCGCTGTGCGTAGGAACCGGGGCTTAGAACTTCAGTCCGGCTTCACGGGCGGCGTCAGCCAGAGCGGCAATCCGCCCGGCGTACTGGTTACCACCGCGGTCAAACACGACGGCCTCGACGCCTGCGGCCTTGGCACGCTCGGCGACCAGGGCGCCGACCTGCTGGGCCTGGGCGCTCTTGTCACCCTCGCCACCACGGATCGAGGTGTCCAGGGTCGACGCCGACGCGAGCGTGTGGCCCGCGATGTCGTCGATGACCTGGGCCACGATGTGGCGGTTGGAACGCGTCACGACCAAGCGAGGACGCTCCGGCGAACCGGAGATGTGCTTGCGGACGCGGATGTGGCGGCGCTTGAGGGCGGCACGCTTGTATGCGTCGCCCTTGGCGATCTTCACACCGTATGCCATGGCTACTTACCAGCCTTTCCGACCTTGCGGCGGATGACCTCGCCCGCGTACTTGACGCCCTTGGCCTTGTACGGGTCGGGCTTCCGCAGCTTGCGGATGTTGGCGGCTACCTCGCCGACCTTCTGCTTGTCGATGCCCTCGACGCTGAGCTTCGTGGGCGACTCGACCTTGAAGGTGATGCCTTCCGGAGCCTCGATGAGGATCGGGTGGCTGTAGCCCAGAGCGAACTCCAGGTTGGAGCCCTTCGCCTGGACGCGGTAACCGACACCGCTGATCTCGAGCGCCTTGGTGTAACCCGTGGTCACGCCGGTGATCATGTTCGCCACCAGCGTGCGGGACAGGCCGTGGAGGGCCTTGTTCTGACGCTCGTCGTTCGGGCGGGAGACGTTGAGCACGCCGTCCTCACCCTTGGAGACCTCGATCGGCGCGGCAACGGTGTGCGTGAGGGAACCCTTGGGGCCCTTCACGGCGACCGTACGGCCATCGATGGTGACGTCCACACCGGCGGGAACCTGGATGGGGAGCTTGCCGATTCGCGACATGAGCTTTCCTTCCTTTCCCGACTACCAGACGTAGGCGAGGACTTCCCCACCTACGCCCTTCTTGCCTGCCTGCTGGCCGGTCAGGAGGCCGTGGGACGTGGAGATGATCGCCACGCCCAGACCGCCGAGAACCTTCGGCAGGTTGGTGGACTTTGCGTATACACGCAGACCCGGCTTCGAAATCCGCTTGATGCCGGCGATCGAGCGCTCGCGGTTCGGGCCGAACTTCAGCTCGAGGACGAGGTTCTTGCCGACCTCGGCGTCCTCGACCTTCCAGCCGGTGATGAAGCCCTCCTGCTGGAGGATCTCCGCGATGTGCGACTTGATCTTGCTGTGCGGCATCGAGACATCGTCGTGATATGCCGAGTTCGCGTTACGCAGACGCGTGAGCATGTCTGCGATGGGATCAGTCATGGTCATGAGTTGGCCTTCGGCCTCTCTCGCCGGGGTTTCCTGTATGCGCCATCCCTCTCCCCACTCAGTGGCGGGACGGGTGCGGTGCGGGGACCTACGGCGTAGTAAGTCGGTCTTGGGCGGCAGGCGCCCAACCCTTCAAGCCTACGGCATGAAAAGAGGGGCTCCTGCCGACCCAGATGCTTACCGAGAGTCTCCGGAACTTCCCTGTGCCCGAGGGCAGAGGGGAGTTACCAGGAGCTCTTGGTCACGCCCGGCAGCTCGCCACGGTGAGCCATCTCACGAAGGCACACGCGGCACAGGCCGAACTTGCGGTAGACGGAGTGGGGCCGGCCGCAGCGCTGGCAGCGGGTGTACCCGCGAACGCCGAACTTCGGCTTACGGGCGGCCTTAGCGATCAGAGCCTTCTTCGCCACGGTCAGTTCTCCTTGAACGGGAAGCCGAGGTGACGAAGGAGGGCACGACCCTCGTCGTCGTTGGTCGCCGTGGTGACCACGGTGATGTCCATGCCCCGGACCCGGTCGATCTTGTCCTGGTCGATCTCGTGGAACATGACCTGCTCCGTGAGACCGAAGGTGTAGTTGCCACGGCCGTCGAACTGCTTCGGCGACAGGCCACGGAAGTCACGGATACGCGGAAGCGCGAGCGACAGCGTACGGTCCAGGAACTCCCACATCCGGTCACCACGAAGGGTGACGTGGCAGCCGATCGGCTGGCCCTCGCGCAGCTTGAACTGCGCGATGGACTTGCGGGCCTTCGTGACGGCCGGCTTCTGGCCGGTGATCGTGGTGAGGTCCTTGACGGCACCGTCGATCAGCTTGGAGTCGCGGGCGGCGTCGCCCACACCCATGTTGACCACGATCTTGACCAGACCGGGAACCTGCATGACGTTCTCGTACGAGAACTCCTCACGCAGCTTGCCGGCGATTTCCTCGCGGTAGCGCGTCTTGAGACGCGGCGCAGTGGTGGCAGTCATCAGATGTCCTCACCGGTCCGCTTGGCAACGCGGATCTTGTTGCCCTCGTCGTCAAAGCGGTAGCCGACGCGGGTGACAACCTTGTTGCCGTCCTTCTCCACGACCAGCTGAACGTTGCTGATGTGGATCGGGGCCTCGGTGGTCACAATGCCACCCGTCTGCGAACCGCGAGCCGTCTGACCGGCCTTGGTGTGCTTCTTGACCCGGTTGACACCCTCGACGAGGACGCGGTCCTGCGTGGGATAGGCCACGATGACCTTGCCCTGCTTGCCCTTGTCCTTACCGGTGATGACCTGAACCAGGTCGCCCTTCTTGATCTTCATGCTTACAGCACCTCCGGCGCGAGCGAGATGATCTTCATGAACTTCTTCTCGCGCAGCTCCCGGCCCACCGGGCCGAAGATGCGGGTGCCGCGGGGGTCGCCGTCGTTCTTCAGAATGACGGCGGCGTTCTCGTCGAAGCGGATGTACGAGCCATCCTGACGACGACGCTCCTTGACGGTGCGAACGATGACGGCCTTGACGACGTCACCCTTCTTCACGTTGCCACCGGGGATCGCGTCCTTGACGGTGGCGACGATGACGTCACCGATACCCGCGTAGCGGCGACCCGAGCCACCGAGAACACGAATGGTGAGAATTTCCTTCGCACCCGTGTTGTCGGCGACGCGCAGTCGCGACTCCTGCTGGATCACGTCTATCTCCTGATCGTCTGCCGGTTCCCGGCGGGTGCCTCTCCGTTACCGGGGAGGCACCCCACCGAGCCTGGCGGAACTGACCTGAGGGGAGAATCCCTCAGGAATTACTTGGCCTTCTCGAGGATCTCGACGATGCGCCAGCGCTTCGAGGCCGACAGCGGACGCGTCTCCATGATGATGACGCGGTCGCCGACGCCTGCAGCGTTCTGCTCGTCGTGGGCCTTGAGCTTGTTCGTACGGCGGATGACCTTGCCGTACAGCGCGTGCTTGACGCGGTCCTCGACAGCGACGACGACGGTCTTGTCCATCTTGTCGCTGACGACCAGACCCTCACGGGTCTTACGGAAACCGCGGTCGGTGTTGGTCTCAGTCACAGTCTTCTCGCTCATCAGACGCTCTCCACCGTCTCGATGCCCAGCTCGCGCTCACGCATCAGGGTGTAGATCCGGGCGATGTCCTTACGGACGGACTTGAGCCGGCCGTGGTTCTCGAGCTGGCCCGTCGCCGCCTGGAAGCGGAGGTTGAACAGCTCTTCCTTGGCTTCGCGGAGCTTGTTGAGGAGCTCCTCGTCGCCCAGCTCGCGCAGCTCGGACGCCTTGGTACCGGCCGACATCACGACTCACCTGCCTCGCGCCGAACGATCCGGCACTTCATCGGAAGCTTGTGAGCAGCGCGGGTGAGCGCCTCACGAGCAATCTTCTCGTTCGGGTAGGACAGCTCGAACATCACCCGACCCGGCTTGACGTTCGCGATCCACCACTCGGGAGAACCCTTACCGGAACCCATGCGGGTCTCGGCAGGCTTCTTCGTCAGGGGACGGTCCGGGTAGATGTTGATCCAGACCTTGCCGCCACGCTTGATGTGACGGGTCATCGCGATACGAGCGGACTCGATCTGACGGTTCGTCACGTACGCCGGGGTCAGCGCCTGGATGCCGTACTCGCCGAACGCAACCTGCGTGCCACCCTTGGACATACCGCTGCGCTTCGGGTGGTGCTGCTTGCGGTGCTTGACCCTACGGGGGATCAGCATTTCGGTCAGGCCTCCGTTCCGGTGCTCTCAGCAGCCGGAGCAGCGGCGGCGGGGGCGTCGGCCTTGGGGGCCTCGGCTGCCGGCGACTGCTGCGGCTTACGGCCGCGACCGCCACGCTCGCCACCACGGCCGCCACCACGGCCGGCCGGGCGGTCGGTGCCGCCACGAGCCGGACGGTTGCCGGCACGGGCCGCGGCGTTCTCGGCGCGAACCTCGGCGATGTTCTTGACGTCGCCCTTGTAGATCCAGACCTTCACGCCGATGCGGCCGAAGGTCGTCTTGGCCTCGAAGAAGCCGTAGTCGACGTTCGCACGGAGGGTGTGCAGGGGCACGCGGCCCTCGCGGTAGAACTCCGAGCGGGACATCTCGGCGCCGCCGAGGCGACCGCCGCACTGGATCTTGATGCCCTTGGCGCCGGCCTTCATCGAGCTCTGCATGCTCTTACGCATGGCACGACGGAAGGAGACGCGGGAGGAGAGCTGCTCGGCGACGGCCTGGGCCACCAGCTGAGCGTCCACCTCGGGGTTCTTGACCTCGAGGATGTTCAGCTGGACCTGCTTGCCGGTCAGCTTCTCCAGCTCGCCGCGGATGCGATCGGCTTCGGCGCCACGGCGACCGATGACGATGCCCGGACGGGCGGTGTGGATGTCAACGCGGACGCGGTCGCGGGTGCGCTCGATCTCGACCTTCGAGATGCCGGCCCGCTCCATGCCCTTCGTCATCATGCGACGAATGGCGACGTCTTCCTTGACGTAGTCCTTGTACAGCTTGTCGGCGTACCAGCGGGACTTGAAGTCCGTGGTGATGCCGAGCCGGAACCCGTGCGGGTTTACCTTCTGGCCCATTACCGGGTTCCTTCCTTGCTGCTGACGACCACGGTGATGTGGCTGGTCCGCTTACGGATCCGGTAGGCCCGGCCCTGTGCACGCGGACGGAACCGCTTCAGGGTCGGACCCTCGTCCACGTACGCCTCGCTGATGACCAGCGAAGAGGCGTCGGTGTGGTCGTAGTTGTGTGCAGCGTTGGCAATGGCGCTGTCCAGCACCTTGCCAACCGGCACGCTCGCGGCCTGCGGGGCGAAACGCAGGACCGCCTGAGCCTCCGTGGCATCCATGCCACGGATGAGGTCCACCACTCGGCGGGCCTTCATGGGCGTGACGCGGATGTACCGCGCCTGGGCCCTGGCTTCCATGGTTGTCCCTTCGGTGTAAGTCATAGTCGTTTCCACCCCGCGCTAGCGGCGCTTCGACTTCCGGTCGTCCTTGACGTGGCCGCGGAAGGTGCGAGTCGGCGAGAACTCGCCGAGCTTGTGGCCGACCATCGACTCGGTGACGAACACCGGGACATGGATCTTGCCGTTGTGCACCGCGATGGTGTGACCCAGCATGGCCGGGACGATCATCGAGCGACGGGACCAGGTCTTGATGACGTTCTTGGTCCCCGCGTCGTTCTGTACGTCCACCTTCTTGATGAGGTGGCCGTCGACGAAGGGCCCCTTCTTGAGACTGCGCGGCATCTAAACCCGCTCCTAGCGCTTCTTGTTCGTCTTGCGGCGGCGGACGATGTACTTGTTGCTCGCCTTCTTGGGAGAACGAGTACGACCCTCCTTCTGACCCCACGGCGAGACCGGGTGACGACCACCGGAGGTCTTGCCTTCACCACCACCGTGCGGGTGGTCAACCGGGTTCATCGCGACACCGCGGACGGTCGGGCGGACGCCCTTCCAGCGCATACGGCCGGCCTTGCCCCAGTTGATGTTCGACTGCTCGGCGTTGCCGACCTCGCCGATCGTCGCGCGGCAGCGCGCGTCGACCAGGCGGATCTCACCCGACGGCATACGAAGGTGGGCCATGGTGCCCTCCTTCGCCAGCAGCTGCACGGAGGCACCCGCGGAACGGGCGAACTTCGCGCCGCCGCCGGGCCGCAGCTCGATGGCGTGGATGGTCGTACCGACCGGGATGTTGCGCAGCGCCAGGTTGTTGCCGGGCTTGATGTCGGCGCCCGGACCGTTCTCGACACGGTCACCCTGCGACAGGCCACGGGGAGCGACGATGTAACGCTTCTCGCCGTCCGCGTAGTGCAGCAGCGCGATGCGCGCGGTGCGGTTCGGGTCGTACTCGATGTGCGCGACCTTGGCCGGCACGCCGTCCTTGTCGTGACGACGGAAGTCGATCACTCGGTAGGCGCGCTTGTGGCCACCACCCTGGTGGCGAACGGTCACACGACCGGCGTTGTTACGGCCGCCCTTGCTGTGCAGAGGGCGGACCAGCGACTTCTCCGGCGTGGACCGCGTGATCTCGACAAAGTCGGCGACGCTGGAGCCACGACGGCCCGGGGTCGTCGGCTTGTACTTGCGGATACCCATTTCTCAGTCCTCGTCCGATTCCGGACGACTCGACCTCACTTAAGAGGTCGGGCCGCCGAAGATGTCGATACGGTCGCCCTCGGCGAGGGTCACGATGGCGCGCTTCGTGTCGGAGCGCTTGCCGAAGCCGGTCTTGGTGCGCTTGCGCTTGCCCTGCCGGTTGATCGTGTTGACCCCGGTGACCTTGACCGAGAAGACCGCTTCCACGGCCTGCTTGATCTGGGTCTTGTTGGAGCCGGGCGCGACGATGAACGTGTACTTGTTCTCGTCGAGCAGCGCGTAGCTCTTCTCGGAGACCACGGGCTTGACGAGAACGTCACGCGGGTCCGAGTACGTCTTGCTGGTAACGGTCGCCTCGCTCATCAGGCGTCGCTCCCTTCGGTCTCAGCGGTCTGGGGGCCAGACACGAAGGACTCGAAAGCGGCCTGGGTGAAGACCACGTCGTCAGAGACGATCACGTCGTACGTGTTGAGCTGGCCCGGCTCCAGGATGTGCACCTGGGGCAGGTTGCGCGCGGACAGCCACGCGGCCTCGTCGGCGCGGTCGACGACCAGGAGCAGGTTCTGGCGCTCCGAGATCTTGCCGAGCAGCGTCTTGGCGGCCTTCGTGGAGGCGGCACCCTCGACCACGCCGGTGACGACGTGGATACGGGAGTGACGGGCCCGGTCCGAGAGGGCACCGCGCAGGGCGGCGGCCTTCATCTTCTTCGGGGTCCGCTGCGAGTAGTCACGCGGCTGCGGGCCGTGAACGACGCCACCACCGGCGAACTGCGGGGCGCGGGTCGAACCCTGACGGGCGCGGCCGGTGCCCTTCTGGCGGTAAGGCTTCTTGCCACCACCGCGGACTTCGCCGCGGCGCTTGGTCTTGTGCGTGCCCTGACGGGCAGCCGCCAGCTGAGCGACAACGACCTGGTGGATCAGCGGAACGCTGGTCTTGGCGTCGAAGATCTCCGCGGGGAGGTCGACGGTACCGGCCTTGTCGCCTGCCGGCGAAAGGATGTCAATGGTGCTCATTACCTCAAGCCCCCTTGGCCGCGGTACGGACCAGGACGAGGCCGCCGTTCGGACCGGGGACCGCGCCCTTGATGAGGAGCAGACCCTTCTCCGCGTCAACCGCGTGGATGGTCAGGTTCTGGGTGGTGACGCGCTCGTTACCCATACGGCCCGCCATGCGCATGCCCTTGAAGACACGCCCAGGGGTGGCGCAGCCACCGATGGAACCGGGGGAACGGTGCTTGCGCTGGGTGCCGTGCCCGGCGCCGAGGCCCTTGAAGTTGTGACGCTTCATGACACCGGCGAAGCCCTTGCCCTTGCTCTTGCCCGTGACGTCGACCTTGACGCCGGACTCGAACACCTCGGCAGTGACCTCCTGGCCCAGCGTGTACTCGCTGGCGTCAGGGGTGCGGAGCTCCACCAGGTGGCGGCGCGGGGTGACGTCGGCCTTGGCGAAGTGACCCTTGAGGGGCTTGTTCACCTTGCGCGGGTCGATCTCGCCGAAGGCGATCTGGACCGCTTCGTAGCCGTCGCTGTCGTTCGTACGGACCTGCGTCACGACGCACGGACCGGCCTTGACGACGGTCACCGGGACAACCCGGTTGTTCTCGTCCCAGACCTGGGTCATGCCGAGCTTCTCGCCCAGGACGCCCTTGATGTTCTTGCTCATCTCGGCCCGTCCCCTCAGAGCTTGATCTCGATGTCGACGCCCGCCGGCAGGTCGAGGCGCATCAGCGAGTCAACCGTCTTCGGCGTGGGGTCGAGGATGTCGATGAGGCGCTTGTGCGTGCGCATCTCGAAGTGCTCGCGAGAGTCCTTGTACTTGTGCGGCGACTTGATGACGCAGTACACGTTCTTCTCAGTGGGCAGCGGCACCGGGCCCGCGACCGACGCACCAGTGCGGGTCACCGTCTCGACGATCTTCTTCGCCGAGGAGTCGATGACCTCGTGGTCGTAGGCCTTGAGCCGGATGCGGATCTTCTGTCCCGCCATGGCTACTAGTAGTCCTGTCTCTCGTAACGCTCTGGAACCCGGGGGTTCTCTGGACTCCTCCTCCGACCCACGCGGTCGGGCGTGTCGCATCCCCTCTACGAAAATCTCCCGAAGGAGATCCCAACCAAGGGGGTGCGGGCCCTGAGACCGCGGAACCGGGGGCGGAACACCCACCGGGTGCCTGGCCGGCGCCCTGCATTGCTTCCCGGAAGATTCCCGTACGTCCGGCCCTGGGGGCCGACGAGTACTGTGGGACTCGCTTCCGGTCCTCCCGGCGGGAGGCGCGCAGCATTGACACTCAACCGAGCAACCTGGTCAGTGTGCCATACGGGGCGCGGGCCTGGCCAATCGAGTCGGAAATCCTACCCCGAGCCGGCGCGGACTCAAACGCGGGCGCGCATCCGGCGGCGGCGATAACCGGAACATCATCTTCCCCCTGGTGTCCTGGGCTTTTCGGGCCGAGCCGAAATGTCTGTCCGGCCCCTCCCCGCCTTCGCGATGCTGGAGACCGAGGCGGCCGGGGAACACGCGCCCGGCCGCACCGCGACGCTTGGGGAACGCATGCGACAGAAGACCATGGCAAGGACACTCGTCAGTCTCACCGCAGCCGTCGGCATCGCCGCCGGAGGCCTCGCCGGCGCGGGCACCGCCTTCGCGGCTCCCGTACAGAAGGCCCCGTCGGCGGTGAGCGCCGATGTGGGGGCGCTCGCGGTGGTCAACCTGGGCCTGAGCAAGGCGCAGGCCCAGAACGTCCAGCGCTCGCTCAAGTCCCGCTGGCAGTACAGCGGCTCGATCGACGGGCAGCTCGGCACCAACAGCTGGAAGGCGATGCAGCGCTTCCTCAGGAGCAATCACGGATACAGGGACAGCATCGACGGGATCGTCGGGCCCAACACGGTGAAGGCCCTCCAGCGCTTCCTCAAGGAGTTCTACGGCTACAGGGACAGCATCGACGGAGTCGCCGGACCGAATACCAAGGCGGCCTTCAAGCGGATGTCCGGGTACTGCCCCAACAACTGCCTGATTCCCTGACCTGCCCCACAGCACACGTCCGCCCGGCCCGCAGCACCCCGCGGGCCGGGCGGCCGCGTTCCCGAGTGCCCGTAAAAGAGAGCGCGGTCCCCTCGCGCCGCTTTGCCTCGCGCACCCCTCCGCCGCCAGCATGGCAAGGCAAGGCTTGCCGTACTGAACCGGCGAAGCCCAGGCAATCGGGGGGAATACATGCTCCGTATCCACTTCACCGACGCCGACCTGGCCAGAACCCGCGTGGCCACCGGGTCCGACCCGCTGTGGGAGATCTGTGCGAGCCTGCACCGGTTCCAGACCCGCCAGGGCCGCTGGGCCTACGCCGACTGGTACCGCACAGCCCGTGACCGGCTGCACGCCCAGAACTTCACCCGCACCCTGCGCACCCTCCTGCTGCCGCTGGTCCCCCGGGCCACCTACTTCCCCGACTTCCTGACCCCGCGCGAGGCCGCCGACGGGCTCGACAGCGGGCTGGAAGCCATCCTGGCCGCCCCGCCGGCCCGGGTCCTGGCCGAGGTGGACATCCTCGCGCGCACCAGCGGAGCCCCCGCGTGGGCACCGCGGCTGGCCGAGCCGGGCATGCGGAAGGAACTGGTCCAGGCGATACGGACCTATTACGACACCGTCATCGCGCCGCACGGCGATCACGCCCTGGCCCGGATCGAGGCGGAGCGGACCGCCCGCGCCCGCTCCGTGCTCGACCACGGGACCGAGGGGATCCTGCGGGGCCTGGGGCCCTGCCTGCGGTGGCAGCGCCCCGTCCTGCACGCCCTCTATCCCGAGGACCGTGATATGCATCTGAACGGCCGCGGCCTCCTGCTCATCCCGTCGTACTTCTCCTGGGGCAACCCGTTGGCCTTCGCCGAGCCGACCCTCGAACCGGTCCTGATCTACTCGCTCAGCCACGAGCCGCACCACACCACGCTCCCCGGGGACCTCGGCTCCGGCGTCCCCCTGGCGACGCTGCTCGGACGCACCCGCGCCGCCGTCCTGCGGGCCACCGCCCACGGCGCGACCACGGGCGAGCTGGCCCGCTTCGCCGGGGTCTCCGCGTCGTCCGCCAGCCAGCACGCCACCACGCTCCGGGACAACGGCCTGATCGTCAGCCACCGCCACGCCGCCTCCGTCCTGCACACGCTCACCCCGCTCGGCGCCGCCCTGCTGCGAGGCAGCGGGGACAGCGCGGGCCACCGGGCAACCGGACCGACCGCCCGACGGGAGCAGCAGGGCGCATGACGCCAGGGGCGGCCGCACCACTCCCGCGCCCCCGCGAGCACCCGGCCCGGCACGGACGTTCGACCGGTCCGCGGACGGCCGGATCCAGTCGCGTACCGCCGAGGGCACCGCTGTACGGTCCCGGCGCCCCGCCACTCTGGACGGCGCCGCCCTCCGCTCAGGCGGCGCGTGTGCGGCCGCAGGACCGACGGCCCGTCAACTGCCGCCCCATAACACCGCGTTATGGCCAAACGTTAGTACCCCGGCCTCGTCGCGCTCCGGCACCCTGTTGCCCACCACCCCCCACAGACACGCCCACCCATGCGTGTCGCGCGAAACGAGGAAGCATGCGTATATCCCGGCTCGTGCCCGCTGCCGCCGCAGCAGCGGCCTGTGTCCTCGCACTCTTCGCACCATCCGCCTCGGCCGCTCCGGAGGCCCCGCTCCAGGACGCCCCGCCCCCGACCGCCCAGATCATCGGCGGCGGCTACGCGCAGAACGCCCCGTGGGCCGCCCGCCTCTTCTCGAACGGCAGGGAGACCTGTTCGGCGACGATCATCGCGCCGACCTGGATCCTCACCGCCAGGCACTGCGTCACCGGCGGCGGTCTGTCGTTCCGCATCGGCAGCCTCGACCAGCACAGCGGCGGTGTGGTCGCGAACGGCGTCCAGACCTACACCCACGGCTCGGACCTGGCCCTCGTCCGGCTGGACCGTTCGGTGCAGACCGCCTACTCCCGCCTCGGCCAGCCCGGTACGGTCCGCGTCGGACAGAACGTGCAGGTCTGGGGCTGGGGCGCCACCTCCCGGTGCGGCTCCGAGGCCAACTGCCAGTCCCGCTACCTGAAGGTCGCCGATGTGACGGTGACCCACGGCTGCGGTGACGCGTACGGCGGCTCGGCGATCTGTGCCCGCCGCGGCAACGGCATCACCGCCGGCGGCGACTCGGGCGGCCCGATGACGTTGAACGGCATCCAGGTCGGCGTGGCCTCCACCAGCGACCGGCAGACCACGACCGCGTACACGAACGTCACCGCGTACCGGTCCTGGATCCAGTCGGTCGCGGGCGTCTGACCGGACGCCCCACCCAGCCGTAGGGCCCCCGTACCTCTCCGCCCTGAGGTACCGGGGCCCTACAACCATCTCCGGTGCGCCGGACGTACGCGAAGGGCCCCGCACCTCTTTCGAGGTGCGGGGCCCTTCTGTGCGACTCAGTGAGCCACCAGGTCCAAGGACCAAGCAGAAACTACTTGATGATCTTGGTGACCTGGCCGGCGCCCACGGTCCGGCCACCCTCACGGATGGCGAACTTCAGGCCCTCTTCCATGGCGACGGGCTGGATCAGCGAGACGTCCATGAGGGTGTTGTCACCCGGCATGACCATCTCGGTGCCCTCGGGAAGGGTCACAACGCCCGTCACGTCCGTGGTACGGAAGTAGAACTGCGGGCGGTAGTTGTTGAAGAACGGGGTGTGACGGCCACCCTCGTCCTTCGACAGGATGTAGGACTGCGCCTGGAACTCGGTGTGCGGCGTGACCGAGCCGGGCTTGATGATGACCTGGCCGCGCTCGACGTCCTCGCGCTTGATGCCACGGAGGAGCAGACCGACGTTCTCACCGGCCTGGCCCTCGTCGAGCAGCTTGCGGAACATCTCGATGCCGGTGACCGTGGTGGTGGTCTTCTCGGTCTTGATACCGACGATGTCGACGGTCTCGTTGACCTTCAGGACACCACGCTCGATGCGGCCGGTGACGACCGTACCGCGACCGGTGATCGTGAAGACGTCCTCGATCGGCATGAGGAACGGCTTCTCGACGTCACGCTCGGGCTGCGGGATGGACTCGTCGACGGCCTTCATCAGGTCGAGGACGGTCTGGCCCCACTCCTTGTCGCCCTCGAGCGCCTTGAGCGCCGAGACCTTGACGACCGGAAGGTCGTCGCCCGGGAACTCGTACTCGGAGAGCAGCTCACGGACCTCGAGCTCGACGAGCTCCAGGATCTCCTCGTCGTCCACCATGTCGGCCTTGTTCAGGGCGACGACGATGTACGGAACGCCGACCTGGCGGGCCAGGAGCACGTGCTCCTTGGTCTGCGGCATCGGGCCGTCGGTGGCGGCGACCACGAGGATGGCGCCGTCCATCTGCGCGGCACCCGTGATCATGTTCTTGATGTAGTCCGCGTGACCGGGGCAGTCGACGTGCGCGTAGTGACGCGACTCCGTCTGGTACTCGACGTGCGCGATGGAGATGGTGATACCGCGCTGGCGCTCTTCGGGAGCCTTGTCGATCTGGTCGAAGGCCGAGGCCTCGTTCAGGTCCGGGTACGCGTCGTGCAGCACCTTGGTAATGGCGGCCGTGAGGGTCGTCTTACCGTGGTCGATGTGACCGATGGTGCCGATGTTGACGTGCGGCTTAGTCCGCTCGAACTTTGCCTTCGCCACTGGGGTCCTCCTGAGTGGTTCTGTACGCCTTGCTTCATCGGCGCCAGGTGATCTTTGCTGGGGTGCCGGCGCCGGGGGCATTCCGCACAGTGCTCGCGCGCTGTGCGAAATGCCCGCCCGGCTCCGGTGACAAGCCTAAAGCGTGAGCTCGGGAGAGTTACTCGCCCTTGGCCTTCGCGATGATCTCCTCGGCGACGTTCCGCGGAACCTCGGCGTAGGAGTCGAACTGCATCGAGTAGCTTGCGCGACCCGAGGTCTTGCTGCGGAGGTCTCCGACGTAGCCGAACATCTCCGAGAGGGGCACGAGGCCCTTCACGACGCGAGCGCCGCTGCGCTCCTCCATGGCCTGAATCTGGCCACGGCGGGAGTTGAGGTCGCCGATGACATCGCCCATGTAGTCCTCGGGCGTGGTGACCTCGACGGCCATCATCGGCTCGAGGAGCACGGGAGAGGCCTTGCGGGCACCCTCCTTGAACGCCTGCGAACCGGCGATCTTGAAGGCGAGCTCCGAGGAGTCGACCTCGTGGTAACCACCGTCGAGAAGGGTGACGCGGACGCCGACCATCTCGTAACCGGCCAGGATGCCGAACTGCATGGCTTCCTGAGCACCCGCGTCCACCGAGGGAATGTACTCACGGGGGATGCGGCCACCGGTGACCTTGTTGACGAACTCGTAGGAGGCGTCGCCACCCTCGATGGGCTCGAGGGCGATCTGCACCTTCGCGAACTGGCCGGTACCACCAGTCTGCTTCTTGTGCGTGTAGTCGATGCGCTCGACGGCCTTGCGGATCGTCTCGCGGTACGCGACCTGGGGCTTGCCGACGTTCGCCTCGACGCGGAACTCGCGCTTCATGCGGTCGACGAGCACCTCGAGGTGAAGCTCGCCCATACCACCGATGATGGTCTGGCCGGTCTCCTCGTCGGAGTGCACCTGGAAGGAGGGGTCCTCCTCCGAGAGGCGCTGGATGGCGACACCCAGCTTCTCCTGGTCACCCTTGGACTTCGGCTCGATGGCGACCTGAATGACCGGCGCCGGGAAGTCCATGGACTCCAGGATGACCGGGTTCTTGTCGTCGCAGAGCGTCTCACCGGTGGTGGTCTGCTTGAGACCCATGACGGCGATGATGTCGCCGGCGCCCACCGATGCGATCTCCTCACGCTTGTTCGCGTGCATGCGGTAGATCTTGCCGATGCGCTCCTTCTTGCCCTTGACGGAGTTCAGCACCGCGGTGCCGGCCTCCAGGCGACCGGAGTAGATCCGGACGAAGGTGAGCTTGCCCAGGTGCGGGTCGCTCGCGATCTTGAACGCCAGGCCGGAGAACGGCTCGTCGTCCGAGGGCTTGCGCTGGATGACCTTCTCCGGGTCCTTCACGTCGTGGCCCTCGATGGCCTCGACGTCCAGGGGGGAAGGCAGGTAGCGCACGACCGCGTCGAGCAGGGGCTGGACGCCCTTGTTCTTGAACGCGGTGCCACAGAACACCGGGGTGACGGTGACCGAGTCGGCACTGCCCTTCGACGCCAGCGTGATACGACGGATCGCCTCGTGCAGCTGCTCCTCGGTGGGCTCGTTGCCCTCCAGGTACAGCTCCATCATGGCGTCGTCGTTCTCGGCCACGGCCTCAAGGAGCTTGCCGCGCCATTCCTCGGCGGCCTCCTTGTGGGTGTCCGGGATCTCGACGGTGTCGTACATCTCGCCCTTGGCGGCCTCTTCGGGCCACACGAAGGCCTTCATCGACACGAGGTCGACGATGCCCTTGAAGTCGGCCTCGGCGCCGATGGGGAGCTGCATGACGAGCGGGACCGCGCCCAGGCGGTCGACGATCATGTCGACACAGCGGTGGAACTCGGCGCCGGTGCGGTCGAGCTTGTTGACGAAGCAGATACGCGGCACGCCGTAGCGGTCCGCCTGACGCCACACGGTCTCGGACTGCGGCTCGACGCCGGCCACACCGTCGAACACGGTGACAGCGCCGTCGAGGACGCGGAGCGAACGCTCCACCTCGACGGTGAAGTCGACGTGACCCGGGGTGTCGATGATGTTGATCGTGTGGTCAACATCATTGAGCGGCCAGTGGCAGGTCGTCGCGGCAGACGTGATCGTGATGCCGCGCTCCTGCTCCTGCTCCATCCAGTCCATCGTGGCAGCGCCGTCGTGGACTTCACCGATCTTGTAGCTCACACCGGTGTAGAAGAGGATCCGCTCAGTGGTGGTCGTCTTGCCCGCGTCGATGTGGGCCATGATCCCAATGTTGCGGACCTTGGCCAGGTCAAGCGAAGTGGTGGCCATAAGGCTCAATCTTCTCTCGGTCTCGATGGGGTAAGCGACTACCAGCGGTAGTGCGCGAAGGCCTTGTTGGACTCGGCCATCTTGTGGGTGTCCTCACGCTTCTTGACCGCAGCGCCGAGGCCGTTGGAGGCGTCGAGCAGCTCGTTCATGAGGCGTTCGGTCATGGTCTTCTCGCGACGGGCGCGGGAGTAACCGACGAGCCAGCGCAGAGCGAGGGTGGAGGCACGACCGGGCTTGACCTCGATCGGCACCTGGTAGGTGGCGCCACCGACACGGCGGGACTTGACCTCGAGCGAGGGCTTGACGTTCTCAAGCGCGCGCTTCAGCGTGATGACCGGGTCGTTGCCGGTCTTCTCGCGGAGGCCTTCCATGGCGCCGTACACGATCCGCTCGGCGGTGGAACGCTTGCCGTCGAGGAGGATCTTGTTGATCAGCGAGGTGACAAGAGGAGAGCTGTAGACCGGGTCGATGATGACCGGGCGCTTCGGGGCGGGGCCCTTACGAGGCATTCTTACTTCTCCTTCTTGGCGCCGTAGCGGCTGCGGGCCTGCTTGCGGTTCTTGACACCCTGGGTGTCAAGGGAGCCGCGGATGATCTTGTAACGAACACCCGGCAGGTCCTTCACACGGCCACCACGCACGAGCACGATGGAGTGCTCCTGCAGGTTGTGTCCCTCACCCGGGATGTAGGCCGTGACCTCGATGCCGGAGGTCAGACGCACACGCGCGACCTTACGGAGCGCCGAGTTCGGCTTCTTCGGGGTGGTCGTGAACACACGCGTGCAGACACCACGACGCTGGGGCGAACCCTCGAGCGCGGGCGTCTTGTTCTTCTCGACCTTGTCCTGCCGGCCCTTCCGGACCAGCTGCTGGATCGTAGGCACTACTTCTCCGGTTTCTGTGTGCCGTTCGTGAAACTAACCTGGAACATCGCCGACCCACGCGGTCGGGTGTGTCGAATACTGCGGACTTCCGCCCTAGGGACGGAAGGGGCGCAGATTGCGGTGGCTACTGACGGACTCGCGATGCGGCTGAGGACACGCACACGAGCCCAGGCACACCCCAGGCACAAGGCTTGAGCGTACCTACCTCACGGAGCTGGGTCAAAACAAATGCTGTCCACCGCCGTCGTGGACGGGTCCGGCCACGACCGAAGCACCGGGGCAGCAGGTCCGGCCACGGCCGACACACCGGGGCAGCGGGTCCGGGGTTCTCCTCAGTGGGTCTCGTCCTCCGGGGCGCCGGCCTTCCCGCCCTCCTCCCGTCGCCGGAGCCTCGGCGTCGGGAGCGTGGGAATGGTCGGAACGCGGGAGCTGCGGCTCTTGCGTACGAGCGCGGGTTCGGGCCCGGCACCGGGGCGTGGCGGCCGGGGCGGCGGATCCGCCCGTTCGCCGGTCCCGGTGCGGTCCCGGCGGGGCTCCCCATCGGCGGAACGGCCACGCTCCCGCGGTCCGGCGACCCGGGTGGCGCCGCCACGAGCCGCCCCCTCCTCCCCGGCCCCGCCCTCCGGCTCCCGGAAGTCGCCGCCGCGCCCCTCCTGCCGAAACGGGATCACCGCGGCCCGCCCCGGCGTACGCGCTGCCCCCACCAGCCGCAGGGTCCGCCGGCTCGCGGCGCGCGCCGCCTCGACGGCCGGCTCGTAGTGGGCGGCGGCGTCGCGCCAGCCGTGGGAGTACGCCCGCAGTTCGCGTCGCTCCAGTTCCGCCCGCAGCAGGACGACGACCTCGTGGGGTTCGTGACTGTCGAGGAGGGCCCCCAGCTCGGCGAGGAGCGCCGTATACGTCTCCGGCGACGGCGTCCCTGCCCGTGGGGCACTGGGCCCGGCGGGGGGTTCGGGGGCGTCGCCCGCAGTCCGGGAGCATCCTTCCCGCTCGACCATGCACCCCCCTGCCTACCGCCCGCGCGGATCGCCCGCACCGGGCGAGCGCCCGGCCGTTCCCGCCGGTCGGGCGCTCTTGCTCCGCGCGGGGCGCCTGGCGGGGCGCGTCCACGCACTGTCGTTCATGAACTTGCGGCGTCGTTCGCACCTGCGCTGGGGCGGGGGGACAGGCCGGAACAGCTTACGGGGCGGGCCCGGAGGCCGCTTTCCCGGCCCGGCACAAGATCGACTCCGCCCGTGGATCACCGGCGCCCGGAGCCCTGCGGGGCATCGGCGGGGCCGGGCGCGCCGGCCGGAGAAGACCGGAGGAGGCCACGCCCGTCAGCAGAGCGGGGAGGCGGCGACCTGTCGCCCTCCGGCCAGCCGTAGGCGTCCTTCGCCCGTCAGTCGGAGGCGAGGGGGGCCCGCCGCCGCGCCGCCGCGACCGTCGGAGCGGGCAGGAACTGGCCCGCGACCCGGACGAACATCTCACGCTGGTCCTCCGGTACGCCCAGGGCGACGGCGGCTTCCTCCAGGGTGAGCGGGCGGCCGTCCACCGAGGGCGCGACCGTCGGCGCGGACGGGAGCGGCAGGTCCTCCTCGGTGAGGCGGCCGGAGCGGATGAGCATGTCGCGCACCGGGACCTGGAGCACCTGGGCGAGACGCCGGGTGGTCTCCAGGTCGGGCATGCTCTGGCGCTGGAGGAGGCGGGTGATGGCGGCCCGGTGGACCCCGGCCTCGTCGGCGAGGCGGGACTTGCCGCCGCCGCGTGGACTGTCGATGTCGAAGCCGCGCCGACGGATCAGTTCCTCGATCCAGGTCGCGAAGCTGTCGAGTTCGCCCGTGGTCATGGGGCACTCGCCTCCCTCCGAAGCAAGCATCAGACTATCGCGCTTGCGCGCAAGGAATTACCCCGTCACCCATACCGTTTGAGCTGAATCTGTGGAGATAAGAGCCCGGGAGCCTTTCAAACCACCTTGCGTGCGAGCGCGCAACGTGTCAGGGTGCGGACTCGCAACACCTTGTGCGGGGAGAAGGGATCGCCATGACCACACCGAACACATCCACGCCGGCCACACGGCAGCCGGCCGAGGCGCACGCCACCGCCCGGAAGCCCGGCCGCGAGAGCCGGACGGCCACGGGGGCTCGTGCCACGGGGACATCTGCCGGGGGGGCTTCCACTACGGGGCTTTCCGCCGCCGGCGCCTCCGCCGGGAACGCCGCGGTCGCGGGCGCCACGGTCGCGGATGCTTCCGCCATGAACGCCACGGTCACGGACGCCTCCGCTGATGGCGCCACCGTCGCGGACGCCTCCGCCGGGCGCACCACAGCCGCGGACGCCATGCTCTGGATCGAGCTGCTGCTGCGTCAGTTCCCGGAGCTGCTCGTCGAGCTCGCCCCCTCCTACCGCTCCCCCTCGGCTCCGCCGGCGGTCCCGTCCCCCTCCTCCTCCGCCCCGGCCGGCCCGACCCGCGCCGAGCGCGAGGAGGCCCTGCGCATCGAGCAGGCGCACGGGCTCACCCCGTCCGGCTCGCGCACCTCCCCCGTACGGCTGCACATCTCCGACGCCGTACGCGACATCACCGATGGCGTGGTCGAGCTCGACGAGGCCGTGCACGACCGGCTCCGGCTTCCCCGCCCCCGCCGGGAGCAGGTCGCCGGGCGGCTGCTGCGCGTCGCGGGACTGCTCGACCGGGCCGCCGGCGACGACGTACTCCTCGAACACGTCCGGGACGAGGCCCGCCGGATGGCCCGTCGCTGCACCCGGGCGCTGGGCGGCGCCGAACCGGTGGTGCGGGTGAGCGGGCGCTGCCCGTGGTGCGACTCGGTCTCGCTGCGGGCCTTCCCCGCCCGCCGGGCCGTGCTCTGCGTCAACCCGGCCTGCCGCTGCACGGACCGGGCCTGCGACTGCCGCACGGACCCGGCGCACCGGCACGCGTGGAGCGAGGGTGCGTGGATGCGGCTCGCGGCCGAGTCCGGCGGCGACCTCGCCGAGCTCACCGCCTCGGCCGAGGACACCGCGCGGCGGGAGGGGAGGCGGTGACGGCCGCGACGCTGCTGACCGGCGAACTCGCCGCGCACGAGGCGGGCGTGAAACCCGCGACGATCCGCAAGTGGGTGCAGCTGGGCCACCTCAGCCCCGCGGGCCGGCGGGGCCGGGCGCACGTGTTCCGGCTGGAAGACGTCTTCGCGGCGGAACGGGCGGCCCGGCGGAAGGCTCCCGGAGCGCCTTGAGGGGCGGGAAGGAAAGGAAGGAGGGGCGGACCGTTCGGTCCGCCCCTCCTTCCTTTCCTTCCCGCCGGTTACTCCTCGGGCGCCTCGGACGCCGCCGGCCTGCGCGACACCCGGGCCCCGCTCTCCGCGCCCCCGGACGCCAGCGCGATCGCCTCGCCCCAGCCGCTGCGGAACCCTCGCGTCTCCGCCTCGACGGCGACTCTCGCGCCGACCTTGCCGACGACAGCGGTGAGCGTGCGGGCGACCTCCGCGGTGTACGTACCCGCCTCCCCCGACTCCGCGGCCACTTCGACCGCGGCGGCCACGACGTCGGCCAGCCGCTCCTGAGCGGTGATCACCGGCTCACCCCCGTCCACCCGCGCCCTCGTTTCCTCGATCCACACGCCTCGTCAGGGTGCTTCGGCCTGTGGAACCACCCGTACTCGAATGCCTGTTCGATACCCGCAGACTAACGCACCCGGGGCGACCGTGCGGGAGATGAGAACAGGCCCACCCGCACGCCCGGCGACCCGGAGCCCACTGCCGACGCACACCCGAAAGATTGCGCCTCCGCGCCAAGTAGTTGCGTGCTCGCACGATCTGAGTCACAATAAGTGCAGCGGCGGAGCTGCGCCCACCCTCCGGGCGCGGCTCCGCCGTCCGCGTTCCCGTCCCTTCCCCCACCTCGCGAACAGGAGTGATCGCCCTGTCATGACTTCACCTCCGAGCACCTTCCCCGACGTGGAGGCCATCGTCGTGGAGCTCCTCTCCAACCGTCCGGATCTCGCGGACGCGGTCGTGGCCGAGACTCCGCCGGCGGGCTTCGACGGCACCCAGCAGGCGGTGATCGTGTCCCGGCGCGGCGGCGCGTGGGTCGACGACCTCCACCTCGACCGGCCGCTCATCGAGCTGGAGGCATACGGACCGGACAAGGCGACGGCGCACCGGCTGGCCAATGCCGCCCGCGCCGAGCTGCTGTCGGCGGCCGGCCGGACGTACGGCACCAACCTCGTGATCACTGATGTGGTCGAGGCCGACGGCCCGCGCTGGCTGCCCGAGTACCTGTATCCGGCGGCCAACCGCTACCTCTGCGTCCTGATCGTCTCCCTGCGCATCGGCTGACCGGCGGCATCGCCGCAACAGCCCTCCACCGCCGGCAACGGCCCCGGCGCCTCCGGGCGCCCCCACAGACAAGGCCCCGTCACCGGCGGGGCCTTCGCCGTATCCGCGGCAGGCACCACCCACGGAAAACCACCCAAGGAGCCATCCATGGCAGGCAACAACTCGTCCGAGATCCGCGTGGCCGGAACCGGCCGCATCCTCATCGCGGACGTCAACGCCCCCCTCCCGGCCACCTTCTCCGAGGACCCGTCGGCGGACTGGGGCACCGAGTGGACGGACCTCGGCTACACCGCGACGGACGGGGTGACCTTCTCCAAGAAGGACAAGCTGGACCCGGTCGAGACGTGGCAGTCGATCAGCCCGGCCCGGTTCGTCTACGCGGACCGTGACCTGACGCTGAAGTTCTCCATGCTGCAGTTCAACGAGGACACGCTGCCCTTCTTCCTGGGCGGCGCGGCGGCGGACATCCGCCGGGACGCCACCAAGCCGGACATCGTCCAGTTCGACGTCCCGGACGGCCCGACCTTCGACGAGCGCGCGCTCGGCCTGGAGTTCACCGACGGCACGGCGGTCACCTACCGCTTCGTCATCCCGCGCGGCCAGGTGACCGCCACCGACGACATCAAGCTCGCCCGCAAGGCCGCCGCGATGCTCGGCGTCACCTTCACCGCGCTCTCCCCGGGCGACGGCCAGGCGCTCGCCACCTTCGTCATGAAGGACGCCGCCTACACGGTGCCGGCCGGCGTCTGATGCCCGCCGGGCGGGACCGGATCGCTCCGGTCCCGCCCGGCACCTCCGGGGCCCACGCCGCCCAGCCCTGCTCTGTCCTGTTCCTGTTCCGCGTAAGGAGACCCACCACCCATGGCTTCGTTCGACGTCAACGCAGCACGCGCCCAGCGCCTGGAAGCGCTCGGCCGCTCCTGGTCCTTCGACCTGGACGACGACACCTTCGAACTGCCCACCGAGCTGGGCCGCACCACCGCCAAGGCGCTCCGCGGCCTCGACGACAACGACGTCGACGGCCTGCTGAAGCTCCTGCTGGGCGAGGAGCAGTTCGCGCGCTTCGAGCGCCACGACATCACGATGCAGGACATCGCCGCGATTCTGGAGGCGTACGGCAAGGAGACCGGGCTCGGCCTGGGGGAAGGCTGAGCCTCGACGCGTTCGCCGAAGAACACGCCGAGGCCCTGGAAGCCGACCTGCTGCGGCACTACGGCGTGGACCTGCTCGACTGGCACCGCGGCCGGCTCTCCTCCCGCCGGCTCGCGGTGCTGGTCAAGCACATGCCACGCGACAGCGCCACCACCCAGCAACTTCACGGCGAGAGCGCCGAATGGAGCGTCACCGACTATCTGCTCGCTGCGGCCGTAGACCATCTCGCGGCCGCCAACTGGATGTTCGCCTCGGTCAACACCGACGAGGACTCCGACCCCCCGGAGCCGCCCGTGCCGGTGCCGAGGCCGGGGGACGAGGCCGCCCCCGACGAGCCCCCGGAGCCGCCGGAGGCGCCCAGCCCGAGCGATCTGGCCCGCTTCTTCTCCTGATGGGGGGCCGCGCGGACCAGGTCAGAAGGTGAGGAGAAGCCCCACGAGCGCCCCCACCCACAACACGCCCATGACCGAGGACAGAGCCACGTCGAACCCCACACGGCTCTGCACCTCGAACGCAAGCATCGAGCGCCCCGGATCACTGAGCCTTTTTCATCCCATCTCCGAGGGGCTATAAGGCCTGGTCAGCTGGGGTGGTGACGTGGCAGAGCCCCCGGTCGTTGGCGGTGTTGACTCCACTCGACACTGCCGACAGCCCGGGGGCTCTGTTGGTTCCGTATCCTTCCATGCTCGACGTCTCGTATGAGCTGGTCGAGCATGTCTCCTGGCTGATCTACGCCCGAAGGCGTGAACTGAACTCGCCGTGGAGACGGCTCGGTTGCTTCAAGCAGTCCCTCCTCGCGCCGGCCCACCTGAGGAAGAATGAGACGTTCGCCCAGCTCGCGGCCGGGTTCGGCGTCTCGACCGCGACGGCCTGGCGCTACGTCGACGAGACCCTGGACGTCCTAGCGGCCTGGGCTCCGGGTCTGCACGAGGCTCTGACCGGGCTGGGCGAGGGCGACCACGTGATCGTGGACGGCACCCTGATCGCTACCGACCGCACTGCCGCGGACGAACCGTACTACTCGCAGAAGCACAAGAAGCACGGCATGAACGTGCAGGTCATTGCCCGCCCCGACGGCACACCGCTGTGGTTCTCCCGCGCGACGCCAGGTCGTACCCATGATTTGACCGCGGCCCGGGCCCACGGCATTGTCCAGGCCTGCCTGACCCGGCAGATCCTCGTCCTCGCCGACCGTGCCTACCAGGGTGCCGGCGCCACGGTCCGCACCCCCGTACAAGAACCACCGCGAACAGCCCGACCACTACCAGCAGTTCAACCGCGACCATGCCCGGCTGAGAGCCCCCGGGGAACGCGCCTTCGCGCAGCTGAAGTCCTGGCGGCCGCTCCGGCGAGCCAGATACTCCACCCGCCGCATCGGCACCATCGTTCAAGCCGTCCACACTCTGCTGACCTGCAACTATTCAGGATGAAAAGGCTCACTGGGACGGTAAATCACTTCCACCGGGTCGCCTATATCCACCGGGGCAGTCGAGTACCTAGTGTGATGCGCCGGAAATGACGAGACCAAGCCTGTTTCAGGTTTCGGTGGTCGGCGGGTTGATTTTGGTGAGGTGGTCGGTGAGGGAGCTGAGGATCTCCTCGGCGGTCTTGGTCCAGGTGAAGGGCCTGGGATTCTCGTTCCAGGTGTCGATCCACGCGGTGATGTCCTGCTCCAGGGCCTTCACGGAGGTGTGGACTGCGCGGCGGATGAGTCTGTCGGTCAGCAGGCCGAACCACCGCTCGGCCTGGTTCATCCAGGAGGAGCCGGTGGGGGTGAAGTGGACGTGGAAGCGGGGGTGCTTGCCCAGCCACGTCTTGATCTCGGCGGTGTTGTGGGTGGCGTAGTTGTCACAGACCAGGTGGACGTCGAGGCCGGCGGGCACGGCCTTGTCGATCGTGACCAGGAACTTCTTGAACTCGATGGCCCGGTGGCGGCGGTGGAGTTGAGATATGACGGTGCCGTCGGCGATGTTGAAGGCGGCGAACAGGCTGGTGATGCCGTGCCGGTAGTAGTCGTGGGTGCGCCGCTCGGGCATGCCCGGCATCATCGGCAGTACCGCGGCCTGCCGGGACGCGGCTCATCGGTCAGCCCGTCCAGCCGCAACCGGATGAACCTCGACCGCCAGCGATTCACCGTTCCATGCGATACACCGAGTTCGGCGGCGATCTCCTCGTTCGTCCCGCCTTCCGCGCAGCGGGACGCCCGGGCGTCCCCGGCACTGCAGACGCCACCGGAAGCGGGCGGACCGGGCCCCTTCTCAGTAGAAGCCGATGAGCCGGATACCGGCCCACACGATCGCGGTGACGAGCAGCACGACCAAGAAGGCGCAGCCGCTGAGCCGTGAGGGCCGGAGGCTGTACCGAGCGTCGTTCCTCCGGGGCTTGCGGGGGTCGTAGACGATCAGCCCCGCCCCGCCGCCGTCCCCTCGCGGGTCCTCCGGTCCGAGGTCCGCATGGCACGGGTACGTCTTCCCGTCCACGGTGAAGGTCGCACCGAAACGCTGCCCCGGCTCGTCCCCGACGACGGCCACACCCCGCAGGGAGAGCACAACCCAACGGAACGCCATCCAGAGCGCCACGAGGGCAATCGGCAAGCAGAGCACCACGATCAAGAGATACGGCAACGGGTGCGATTCGTAATAGGAGTGGCCTATCACGCTTTATCCCTCCAGAACTCATCGCTCACAAGAAAGGGGACGTCATGGCTATTGCACCGGAACCGTCCGGGGCGTCGGAGAGCCCTCTGTCCGCCACCAGTATGACGGCACTCGTCAACCAGCACACGGAGGAGATCGCGGCGCTCAAGTCCGCCACGGCCACCCTCGAATTCTCCAACCTGCCGGAGTCCATCCACCCCTTCAAGAACTGGAAGGACCTCACTTCCTCCCACCAGGCGCTCTACTGGAGCATCCAGGGCGTCAAGGTAGACGTGGAGGCCTTGGCCCTCACCACCGCCGGGCTCAGTCTTCTGGGCGCTGAGCTGGTGCGGAGTCCGCTCGCTTCGATCGTCGACAGCGCTGCCGGCGCCCTCTGGCAGCGGGGCCTCAAGGCTGTCGACGGGCGGCGCTTTCTGGGGCCGTTCGTGAGGTCCTTCGCACCGGACTCCGAGAGGCAGCAGCTTGACATCAACAAGCTCAAGGATGAGACCCGACGACATGACGTCCGCATCGGGGAACACACGACGGCCCTTCGGACACTCGACCGCACGTCCGAGACACTGCGGAACACAGTGGGCCAGACCCGGCGTCTCGCCGAAAGCGCTGTGACCAAGGTCGAGCGCACCAGCACCGCCATGGGCCGGCAGGTAGGCGCCCTGCGTGGTGACCTCGGCCGGGCGCGACAGATTTCCGACCAAGCGCTCGCCCGGGCGAACTCCGCTCATCGGCGGCTCGACGGCGCTGATACCGGTCGCCGGAACCAACGGGCGAATGTCGCGGCCGTGGGCGCCTCACAGGTGAGCGGCCAAGACCCGCGCAGGCTCCGGGAGGCCGGGGAACAGATCCGGCAGTTGGAGGCGCGGGTCAACGGCCTCGTCCGCGCGCTGAGCTGAGGGCGCGAACGGCGAACACAGACCCAGCCGAAGCGCTTTGCGCGCCCGGGCCCGTGGACATGTCTTCCGGTGTCGTCGGGAACTGCGAGAAAGCAGAAGCCCACCCCATTTCTTGTGCGGCCCCTGCGGCGCACCGGTGGTTCCCTCGACGGCGGTCCCCGGGGCCCCGCATCGGGGCGGGCGCACCTACTGCATCGGCCTGCCGGGGTCCCGTGGCTGGCGGCCGACGGCGTGGCGCCGCGTAGCAGCGGTGTCCACGCCATCGTCGCCCAGGCCGGTGAGTCCGAGGCCGACACCAGGCGACGCCGATCCGAGAAGCAAGGCACGCCACCGGCACTTCTCACAGCGCCACCCCCATTTTCTCCAGCGTGCTTCCCGCCATGGGGAGCGCCAAGGCCAGCGTGAGAGGAAAAAGGACTACGGCCGTGACCGACTTCGACAGCACACGCCAGGGATTGAGAGGGCGACGTCAGATATCTGAAGAAGCCCGAAGGGCACAGACGAAGAATTCAACACCGCGGACTCCTATCGATTGCTGGTCAAGCACATGCCGCACGACAGCGCCGTCTCCCGCGAACTCGACGGGGACGGCGCGGAGTGGAGCGTGACCGACTGCCTGCCGGTCGCGGCGGTGGACCACCTCGCCGCCGACAACTGGACGTTCGCCTCGGTCAACACCGACGAGGACGCCGAACCACCGGAGGCACCGGTGCCGGTGCCGAGGCCGGGGGATTCCCCGCTCTCGGAGGACACACCGTCGGTGACGGAACGCGAAGTTCCGGAAGGCCCGGACCGGGCGGAGCTGATGCGGTTCTTCAGCTGAACCACCCGCGCCGTCACAGGAAGAGGGACAGCACGAAAACCGTGAGCGCTGTCGTCTGCGCACAGATCACCAGCGCTCCGCAGACGTTCCCGAAAGTGATGGGTGCGACTGCCGAGATCTTCGGGAAGCCGGAGATGTACAGAACCTCCCGGCAGGAACCCATGCGGTTCCGCGCCAGCGAATAGGCGCGCACCTTCGTCAGATACTCAGCCCCGTCGCCGACCTGATATCGAATGTACGCATAATTCCCATTTCTCCTCATACTGATGTCGATGCAAGTGCCCAGGGTTGTCGCACCCCGCCATTTCAACCAGACCAAGCGGCCCAGATGCATCAGCGAAGCAACGAACAGTGCGACCACCCCTCCGATGATCACTACCGCCAGCAGCACGTCAATGAATGCCTTCATGGCTCCTCATGATGTCAAACAGATCTTCCGAAAGGAAGGTGTTCTGCGTGGGTCACCCGGTCGAACCTGGGAAAGAAGAGGACTGCCTCACACAAGAAGATCTCGACGCTGCCATCGACGAATGACTGGGACCCCAGTCTTCTCACCATCGACGAGTCGGGCGTCAAGTTCGCCGGCGTGACGGCTTTCAGGAATCCCGTCACCACCTTCCTGGAAGGCACATCCCTCTCGCCCGAGACAAGGTCTTCCCGGCGTGAAATGCGGGACAAAAAAACTGGCAGCGGGGTTCCGCGGCAGATGACGAGGCCGCACCCAGCCTGAAGGAATATGGTTCAGTATCACGCCTCGCTTGCGGCCTTCACCGGATCCCCCCGATGCGTTCCACGCCGAGATCAGACGACTGAACCCGCCCTCGTCGCCCAGACCCGTGAATTCAGGGTCGCCGACCGGCCCTGTGCCTTCAGCGGCAGGCAAAGCACGCCTCTGGTTCCCTTACAGGGAAACCCCCAATTTCTCCAGCGCGTTTCCCGCCATCGAGAGCGCCAAGGCCAGCGTGAGAGGGAAAAGGAATACGGCCGTGACTGACTTCGACATCACACGCCAAGGATTGAGGGGGGCGACGTCAGAGATCTTCGGCTTCCGCGGAAGATAGATGACGTCCATCCTGGAACCCGGTGCAGGAAGTCTCCCAGCCCAGAATTCCGTGGTCATCGTGTACTCGATTCCACCACGCGCACGATAGTCGACTATCACCGACTGCCCGAAGCGTCCCGCCGAATAGCCGGCGCAGGAACCCTCCGCCTGGACGCCGGACATGGCCAGACGTATCGCGTTGACAGCCCTCATCAACGCGTAGCAGCCAGCAAAAGCAGAAGGCCAGAAGCGCAAAAAAGAAGAAGCCCAAGGGGCACGGACGAAGAATTCGACACCACAGACTCCTCACGATCACCTTCTTGAAGGAAAAGCCACCCGGCCGGCGAACCGGCGAAGCGTACCTCTGAGCCGATCGGACATTCCGCGACGGCGCCCCTCACTCACTTTCGAGCACGCTCGAATGCGGTTCAGCATTGCGCCTCCCCTGCAGCCTTCACCAGATCCCTCCGGTGCGTTCCACGCCGGGATCAGGCCACTAAAACAGAAAGGCAGAGAAATCCCCCTGGGGCAGCCCTCAGCCCGGAAACCACACCCGGTGCACGATCCACGCCATGGCCACCAAGCACGCCAAGCCGCTCGCCAAAATCACCGGGACCGCCACCGTCATGTATATCGCGTTCGGAACGAGCGAGCCTACCGGCCAGAGGTCGGCCACCTTGGGATCGCGCGGAAGGTAGACGATTTCCACCTCACCGCCTCTTTCCGGGAGTACGCCCTGCCAACCGGCAGCCACCATTCTATTGGACCCACCGAGCTCGTCCGTGAAATCGACGACGACCCCACTTCCGTACCGGCCGCTCGTATACCCCGAACACACTCCCCTGGTGCGCACTCCTTTTCGGGCCAGGAGAACCTTCTGCCAGAACATCGCCATGAGGACCTTGAGCCCTACGTAAGCCAGGAAGGAAACGCCACCGAGTACCACTAAAGCGACAAATGCCAAAATTTGCATCGGATGCCGAATCCTCTCTGCACAAGTTACTGCGGACATTAATGCCTGCCCGCTCTGCCGTCAACGAGGTGCACCGAGAGAAGGGGACAGCAGTGAGTGAAGAGTACGGACGACTGGAGCGAGAGCTCGATGAAACTCGGACAAGGATCTCGAATTTCGTCGAATCACTAGCCAGTGCGGGACAACGAATAGCGGCCCTTGAGGCGGCGAACACGAGAGAGGCCGCCGCGGCCGCAGAGGTGGACTGGTCGAAAGAGACTCTCAGCAAGATCGACGAGAAGTGGATGAACGATCACGCGGCCATCGCGGACCAAGTGCTCTATTGGAGCACACAGACCTTCAAAGTCGACCCAGCGGCCGTTACGGCAGCACCAGAAGTCGTTTCGTTGTCTCCCCAGGTTTTCGAAGTGGATGCCAACGGAATCGACGTGCTGGGAGTCCAGGTCATTGATTTCTTCAACCAGGACAAGTTCAGAGGCTGGGCGAGGGGAGTACTGGGATTTTCCGAAGCCGGTTCGGCGTCACCCGCAGGGGGACCGAACACCCCCTCGCCTGCCCCGTCCGATCTGGTTGCCGTAGCCGCATCCCAGAACCGAGAGATATTCCAGTACCGGGAGGAATCGTCCGGCTATCTCCGCCAGATAAAAGAAACACACACGAACGCCAAAGCATTCGCACTCGACATACGCGACAGGACGACGAGAGCCAGAAATGAATTCGTGGAAATCGTCAGGACGATTGACCAGGCACTCGGTTCCTGACTCTCGCTCCCGGAACCAACTGGACGATAGGAAGAACTATGCCTCTGCTGCGCTCGCTCAATCAGGCATCAACGGCGCTGGGGAACTTCAGGTCGAGGGCTGACACCGCCGCCCGGGCAGCGAGCGGTCTGCAGAGCAGGGCAACGGGCAGCGACCGCGAGCTGAAGAAGCTCAAGACCTCCGCCCAGGCCTCCGCCCGCCAGTTCACCGCCATCCAGCGCGCCGCCGACAAGGCCGACCGCTCGATGGCCAAGGCCGGCCGGACCGCCAAGAAGAGCGGGCCCCAGGTCGGAAAGTTCAAGTCCGGGGCCGACAAGGCGTCCAAGGGCATGAAGGGGCTCAACAAGTCGATGAAGGGCAACCTCGTCGGCCAGTTGCTCTCCCTGCTCGCCCCGCTCGTCGAGAAGGTGGTCGAGATGGCCGCCCGCTCGAAGACCATGCAGAAGGTCCTCAAGGTCGCCTTCGCCGCGATCAAGAAGGTCATCAGCTCGGTCATGAAGGTCGTCGGGCCGATCATGAAGAAGGCCGGTGCGCTGATCAAGAAGGTCTGGAGCGGCATCAAGAAGGCGATCACCGTCGTCATCAAGGCCGTCGCCAAGGTCATCACGACCTACTTCAACGCCTGGAAGAAGATCATCACCACGGTGATGAACGCCGTCAGGAAGGTCATCTCCAGCGTCTGGAACGGCATCCGGAAGATCATCACTCCCGTCGTCAACTGGATCCGCAGCGCCATCCCCCAGGCCTTCAGCCGCGTCAAGGAGAGGCTGGCCGGCATCTGGGGCGGGCTGAAAGGCATCGCGAGCCGGGCCTTCGGCGCGATCAAGGGGGCGGTGAAGGGCCCCGTCAACGCCGTCATCCGGCTCATCAACTCCGCGATCGGCAGGCTCAACCGCATCAAGGTGTCGATCCCCGGCTGGGTCCCCGGCGTCGGAGGGAAGACCTTCGGCATCAGCCTGCCGAAGATCCCGCAGCTGGCGGCGGGCGGCATCGTGGCCCCGCGCAACGGCGGCGTCCACGCCATCGTCGCAGAGGCCGGCGAGGCCGAGGCCGTGCTGCCGCTGTCCAAGCTGGACCGGCTGCTGCGGCACACCGCCCGCCGGGCCAGGGCCGGGTCGGTCAGCGCCACGGCCGGCGCGATGGCCGGCTTCCAGATCGAGAACTACTACGAGGCGTCCTCCTCCGACCTCCAGGAGACCGCCACCGCCCTGCTGTTCCTGTCCAAGGCCCGCGGATGAGCGCCGCGGCGATCCGGGCCGGCGCCGACCCGCTCGCGGGGGTCGCCGGAGCGCTGAGCACCTTCCGCACCAGGCTCACCGCCACCGGACGGTCCGTCCGCACCGCCGCGCGGACCCTGGGGCAGGCATCGACCGCGGCCGGCCGGATCAAGAGCTCCGCCGCCTCCGCCGGCACCCAGCTCCGGCAGATCAGGACCGGGGCGGACGCCGCCGGCAGGTCCCTCACGAAGACGGGCCGGACAGCAGGCCGTACGGCGACCCAGCTCCGTACCGGCACCGCCAAGGCCCGCCCCGCAGTCGCGCCCCTGAACTCGATCGCCACCGAGGGCGCCCGGTTCAGCGGAGCCGTCGGCGTCCTGGGCAAGGGCTCGGGCACGGTCTCCAAGCTCATGGGCTTCTTCGGCCGCGCGCTCACCGTCGCCTCCGGCGCGATGACCGCCGTCAACCTCGCGATGCGCGCCAACCCCTTCGGGTTCGTCCTCGGCCTGGTCGCCCCGCTGGTCGGCTACCTGATCGAGTACGCGCTCAACTCGCAGGCCGGCCAGAAGATGACGCAGCAGGTCTTCGGCCAGGTCCGCAAGGTGTTCCAGGCGATTCTGAAGTTCCTCGGTCCCGTCCTCAAGGTGTACGCCACCGTGATCTCGGCCTACTTCAAGGCCGCCATCAAGGTCATCACCACGGTCCTGTCCGTCGTCGGCCCGCTGCTCTCCAAGGGCTTCCACTTCACCCGGAGCGCCGTCACCTCGGCCACCCGCGCCCTCTCCGGCCTCGTCCGCCGGACCTGGAGCGGTTTCCGCGCCGTGATCCGGCCCGTCCTGAGCTGGATCACGCAGAAGATCCCCAGCATGTTCACCCGGGTGAAGAGCGCCCTGTCCCGGACCCTGAACGGCATGGGCCGCTTCATCAGCACCGGCATGCAGGGCGTCATGGCCGCCGTCACCGGGCCCGTCAAGGCGCTGATCTCCTTCGCCAACCGGGTCATCGACGGCCTCAACAAGCTGAGCTTCAGCTTCTTCGGGAAGAAGTTCGGCGTCGACCTGCCCAAGATCCCCCAGCTCGCCGAGGGCGGTGTCGTGCAGCCCGCCGGGCCGGACGCCGCCTCCGCCGTGCTGCCGCTCTCCGCGCTCACCCGTCTGCGCCCCGCCGAGGCCTCACCGCACACGACCGGCCCCACCCGCCCCACGGACCGCACCCGGCTGCGCACGTACCACGCCGCCGAGGGCAACGGACCGCTCGCCGTCGCCGGCGACCTGCTGTTCCTGTACGGGGCGGCGGCATGAGCGCCCACCCGCCCCACAACTGAAGCGAGGTGACGGCCCGCATGGCCGAGACCACAACCACACATCCCCACGAGGCGGCACCCGGCTCACTGATCACCCGCGACGGGCAGATCCAGTGGGCCGGACTGCTGATGGGCCCCGGAACACCGTACGAGATCGACCGCACGGGCATCACCGGCTGGGACGACCTCCCGGTCCTGGACACCGGTGACATCTCCCGCCCCGACCAGCACGGCGCCTGGCCCGGCGCCCGCTGGGCCCAGCCCCGCATCGTCGGAGCCTCCCTCTGGCTGCTGCCCCGGAAGGCCGAAGAGGCCCTCGGCGTCCTCTCCGCCTTCCGCACGGCCACCGGAGCGGACGGCGGTGAGCAGTGGCTGGCCGTACGGCTGCACGGCCAGACGCTCGCCGTCCGGGCACGGGTGAGCCGCCGGGTCGTACCGCAGGACCGGTCCTTCCTCGTGCACGGCACGACCAGGACGAGCGTCCAGTGGACCGCGACCGACCCGCGCCGCTTCGGAGCGGTCCTGCGGGAGGCTCGGGCGTTCCTGCCCGTGCAGGAACCGGGCCTGGACTGGCCCGCCGAACCGGGTCCCGCCGGCATGGGGCTCCAGTGGCCGCTGGAGTGGGGCGAGACCGGCACCGCGGGCACCTGCACCGCGGTCAACGAGGGCGGAGCGGCGGCCCTCCCGGTCATCGAGTTCCGGGGACCGCTCCGACGCCCCACGCTGACCCGGCTCCGCGACGGCCGACAGCTCCAGTACGACATCGTGCTCGGCCCCCAGGACGTCCTGACCGTCGACACGGAGGCGGGCACCGTGCTGCTCAACGGCACCGCGTCCCGGCTCTACACCGCGGCCCCCGCCTCCGCCCCCGAGCAGCTGTTCCACCTGCCGCCCGGCGCCACGGAGCTGGCCTTCCGGGCCGGGGACGCCACACCCGACCCGCGGGCCTCGGTCACCCTGCGCTGGCGCGACGCCCACTGGTGACCCTCCGCGGCACCCGACCACCACCACCCCACTCAGGAGGACGACATGCCTGTACGCAGTGCCTGGCTCATCAACCGCACCGAGACCGAGAGCGGCCAGAGCCGCGCCGACACCCGACTCGCCCCGCTCGGCACCATGGCCCCCAACGGATCGCTGACCGGAGCCGGCGGCGTGATGCCCGGTTCCGACAACGGCGAGTACCTGATGTCCGGGCTCTACGTCTTCGGTGAGAGCGCCGGTATGCGAGTGACCGTCGCCCCGGGCCGAGCGGTGATCCAGGGCCAGGGAGCCGCCGGGGCCTACCCGGTCGTCCTGACCGACTACGCGAGCCTCACCCTCGACGACGGGAACGCCTCCAACGACCGTATCGACCTCGTCGTGCTGCGCGTCCGCGACGCCCAGTTCGACGCCGGCGACCGCACCGAAGCCTCTCTGGAGGTCATCACCGGCGAGGCGAAGGCCATCCCCGAGCCGCCGGAGGTCCCGTCGGCGTCCCTCCCGCTCGCCCGGATCACGGTGCCCGCCGGCGCCTCCGTCGGCACGGGCGGCATCGTCTGGGCGGATGCCGTCTACGACCTGCGCGTACCGACCGTGGCGATCGGCGGCATCCTGCCCGAGTCCTGGAACCGCGACGTCGCCGGCGGCTACCCGGGGCAGTACCGCGACTCCTCCGACGCCCTCCAGCGCTGGGACGGGGCCCGCTGGGCGAGCTACCCCCGGCAGACCGGCGGCATCGCCCCGCAGGGGGCGCTGGCCGCGGGTGAGTACACCGGCCAGTACCGCGACGAGGCCGGGCGGCTGGAGCGCTGGGACGGCGCCGTCTGGCGCCCGGCCGTGCCGTCCACCGCCTGGGCGAGCCACTCCGACGGCGGCTACTGCTCCTCCACTTCGTGGGTGGAGTCGGTCACCGACACCACCGGCCCCACCATCACCGCCACCTTCACCGTGCCGGTCACCGGCGCGGTCCTGGTGACCGTCGGCTTCACGGGGCACACCGGCGTCGACGGACAGTGGTCCCGTATGAGCGTCAACATCCGCAAGGACGGCGTCCTGGTCCTCGGCGCGCACGAGGTCCGCGCGGCGACGGTCGGGTCCAAGGCCATGACCTCGGTCTCCACCACCTCCCGCCTCACGGGGCTGCAGCCGGGCGCGGTCTACACGGCGGTCTCCGCCTACACCACGTCGGCGACCAGCAACCGGGGCTGGTTCGACAACCGTTTCATCCGCGTCGACCCGCTCGTGTGAGGCAGCCGATGACCGCTTCCGTCACCACGCCCGTCTACCGGGCGCTCTTCTGCGACCTGCGCACCGACCGTCTGCTGGACGTGCTGCCGCTCACGGAGACCAAGTTCGACGACTACATAGGAAAGCCCGGGTCGCTCTCCGCCAAGATCCCGCTGCCCTCGGGCGCACTGGCGTCCCGCGCCCGGACGGCGCTCCAGCCCGGCCGCACCGCGGTCTGGCTGGAGCGCGACGGGGACATCTGGTGGGGCGGGATCCTGTGGACCTGTACGCCGGCCGCCGACGAACAGGGCCGGCTCACGGTGCGGTTCCAGGCCGGCACGTTCGACTCGTACCTGGACCACCGCATCCTCGCCCACGACCTGGCCGGCACCGGCACGGACCAGTTCGACATCGCCCGCACCCTGATCACGCACGCGCAGGAGCAGGCCGGCGGGGACATCGGCATCGAGCCGGGCCACGACCGCTCCGGGGTGCTGCGGGACTACGCCTACGCCTCCTCCGCACTGGCCCGCATCCGGGAACTGCTGGACAAACTGGGCCAGTTGAGCGACGGCTTCGAGTGGCGCGTCCACTGCTACCGGAACGCGGAGGGCCGCCGGGTCAAACGGCTCCAGCTCGGCCACCCGCAGATCCGCACGGGCCACACGGACATCGTGCTGAACCATCCCGGCCAGGTCCTCTCCTACAGCCTGCCCACGGACTCCACCGTGCAGGCGAACGTCTGGGTGGCCCGCGGCGACTCCGTCAACACCGACCAGTCGCAGGAGTCCCAGCCGCTCACCGTCCGCGCATCGACCCCGGACGACCTGGCGGCGGGCTGGCCCCGCCTGGAGCTGACCTCCGACCACAGCGGCGTCACGGACGAGGCGACGCTGCGCTCGCTGGCCCGTGCCGAACTGGCCCGGCAGAACCGCCCCGAGGTCATCCCGGAGCTGACCGTGCTGCTGGACGGGCGGATCACCCCCGCGCTGCTCGGCGCACGCATCCGGCTGCGCGTCCACGACCTCTGGCACCACGAGGGCCTCGACGCCGCCTACCGGATCGTCGGCATCGCCGTCACCCCGCCCCAGCGCACCAAGGCGGAGACCGCCGTCCTCTACCTGGAAGGAGCCTGACCCGTGGCCATCATCCCCACCGATCTCCTCGACCGTATCCGCGCACTGGAGCGCCAGGTCAGGGAGCTGATGGGCAGCGCCAACACCACTCCGGCACTGAACCGGATCACGGGCGGCGAGGTCGTCATCGGCGACCGGGGCCGGCTGCGCGTACGGACCTCGGGCGACGAGGACCTGCTCTACCTGGGCCGGGTCCAGCCGGACCGCGGCGAGGACGAACCGCAGCAGGGCTTCGTCGTCCGCCGCGACGACGGGTCCCTCGCCCTCACCGTGTGGACGGCGTCCCCCGACACGCTGCCCGTCCAGCCGGTGCAGATCCTCGACCGCCGGGGCAACGTGGTCGTCGCCGACGACGCGATCCGCGGCGGTCTGGCCCGCCCCTACATCCCGTACCCGCTGCCGGGCCCGGCCGACACCGCCCGCTGGGAGTCCACCGGGTCCACGGCCTGGACCACGCTCTACCGGGGCCCCGGCATCGCCCAGCACCCCCGGCTGCACTGCGTGATCGCCGCCGAGGGCAGTACGGGCGCCGAGGTGCGGCTGCTCGTCGACGGCGTCCAGCTCGGCCCGGTCGGCGGGCCGGGCGACGGGCTCGCCCTCACCGAGCGGCTGCCCGCCGACTTCGGCGCCACGGTCTCCTTCGAGATCCAGGCCCGGGTGGCGACCGCCGGCGACACCCTGCGCTGCCGCCCCATCGCCCTGTACGGCGTCCAGTCCTGAGCCCGCGCCGCGCCCCGGCGGCCGACCGTCCCGTCGGCCGCCGGGCCGGCGCGGCCCGTCCACCCACGAAAGGGGCACCCGCGTGCTGCCTGAGAGCATCTCCACCGTCACCGTCACCGCCCGCTACATGACCCCCGACGGACGCCCGATGAGCGGGACCGTCGAGTTCCGCCCGCCGGCGCTCCTCACCCACGCCGACGAGGACCTCTTCCTGGGCGGCCCGACCCGCGCCGCCCTCGACGCGGAGGGCCGCATCGCCGTCGTCCTGCCCGCCACCGACGCCCCCGGCTGGAACCCGGCGGTCTGGACGTACACCGTCACCGAGCGGCTCGCCGGTCTCGCCCGCGGCGGCCGGACCTACCAGATCGCGCTCACGGCCGGGCAGTCGGCGGTGGACCTCGCCGACATCGCGCCGGCCGATCCGGCCGCCCCGCAGTACGTCGCCGTGCCGGGGCCGCCAGGACCCGCCGGGGAGCTGGGGCCGCAGGGCCCCGCCGGGCCGGCCGGCGCGGTGCACTCCGTCAACGGGCACACCGAGGCCGACATCGTGCTGGGCGCGGCGGACGTCTCGGCGCTCGCCGCCGACACGGCGGGCGCGCCGGGCGGGGTGGCCACCCTCGGCGCCGACGGGCTGGTCCCGCCCGCCCAGCTCCCGGCGGGAGGCGGCGCCGTCGCCTCCGTGAACGGGCAGACCGGCGAGGTCCTGCTGACCGCGAACGACCTGGGCGCTCTGACCCCGGCGGCGGGCGACGCCCGCTACCTGGCTCTCGGCGGCGCGCCCGTCACCTCGGTCAACGGTCTCATCGGCGAGGTCGTCCTCGGCGCGGCGGACGTCTCGGCGGTGCCGGACGGCCAAGCGGTGCTGGTGGCGGGCGACCAGACCGTCGACGGGGTGAAGACCTTCATCACCCCGCCCGCGACCGCCGCCGCTCCCGTCACCGCCGACCAGCTGACCCGGCGCGGCTACGTCGACACGGTCGCGGCCTCCGGCACCTGGACCCCCTCGTCGGTCGGGTTCAGCGGCTGGGCGTTCGACCCGGCGGCCGGCTCGTCGCACTCCGTGCAGTACTGCATCAACGGCTGGCTGTACCTCATCGGCGTTCCCCTGCACGCACCCACGACGGTGCGCAACGTCGTGTTCTACGTCGCGGGGTACGCCGGTGGCACCCTGAGCACCTCCTCGTACGCCGGGCTCTACACCAGCACCGGGACCCGGGTCGGTGTGACCGCCACCCTCAAGACCGGCATCCCGCAGACCGAGGGCGAGACCGTCGTCTGCCCGCTCACCGTCCCGTACGAGGCGGAGGCCGGCATCTACTGGGTGGGGCTCGTCGTCAACGGACCGAATCCGACCAACAGCGGCCCCGGTTTCCTGCGCGGCGCCAGCGTGGGCGTGGCGCCGGGCGGCAGCGCCAGGATGCCCGGCGCGTTCATCCGCCACGGCCGGCTCAGCACCACCGGCCGGACCTCGCTGCCCACCTCCTTCTCCCCCGGCGACGTGGTGGCCGACTCCAACGCCATCTGGGCGGCCCTGGCCTCCTGACCGCACATCGTCCCGTCCCACGAGGGGCCCCGCACCGGCCGGTGCGGGGCCCCTCACCCGTTCCGCACCGAAAGGAACCCGCCCCATGGCCACTCCCCTGAGCGCCGACCGGCTGCTCGCCGCGCTGCACGCCGAAGGCGTCAGCGTCGTCGAGTACCCGGGCTGGCGCACCCACAACCGCGATCACAAGGGCGCCTGGGGCCCCGTGAACGGAGTGATGGTCCACCACACCGTCAGCTCCGGCACCGCCGCCTCCGTGAAGCTCTGCCACGACGGCCACGCCACTCTGCCCGGCCCCCTCTGCCACGGCGTCGTCGACAAGGCGGGCACCGTCCACCTGGTCGGCCACGGCCGGGCCAACCACGCCGGGGGCGGCGACCCGGCCGTGCTCCGGCGGGTGATCGCGGAGGACTACGGGGACCGCCCGCCGGCGCCCCGCGAGCACGACGGCAGCGCCGGTTCCGTCGACGGCAACGCCCGCTTCTACGGATTCGAGTGCGTCAACCTCGGTGACGGGGCGGACCCCTGGCCGGCCGCCCAGCTCGACGCGGTCGAACGCGTCTCCGCGGCCGTCTGCCGGGCCCACGGCTGGACTGCCCGCAGCGTCATCGGCCACCTGGAGTGGTCCGACTGGAAGGTCGACCCGCGCGGCTTCACCATGCCGTCGATGCGCGACCGCATCGCCACCCGGCTGGCCGCTCCGGCTGACGGAGCGGCCCCGAGCCGGCCGGCCGGCGGCTCCCTCGCCCCCCGCCACCAGCCTTTCCCGGGCGCTTCCTTCTTCAGCGCCCGCACCAGCTCCCCCGTGATCACCGCCATGGGCCGCCGGCTCGTCGCCGAGGGCTGCTCGTCGTATGCCGTCGGGCCCGGCCCCCGCTGGAGCGAAGCGGACCGCCGCTCGTACGCCGCCTGGCAACGCAAGCTCGGTTTCCGGGGCGGCGACGCCGACGGCATTCCCGGCCGCACGTCCTGGAACGCCCTGAAAGTCCCCCGGACGGGATGAGGAGCCTGCCGTGTCCGACGCCACCCGGCGTACCGTCCGCACCCTGGTGCAGACGGCCGTCGCCCTTGCCCTGCTCCTGCCCGCGCTTGTCGACGCGGCCGGCCTCTCCGCGGCCCTGCCCGGGGTCGCCGGGGCCCTGGCCGTCGCGGGGGCGCTGACCCGAGTGATGGCCGTGCCCGGATTGCAGACGCTGCTCCCCGCCTGGCTGCGCGCCGACCCGCCCGATGCCCCACGGCCAGGAGTCGCCCATGAACGAGACTGATCCGAACAACCCGGTCGCCGTCGCGCTGGAGCTGGAGCGCCTGCGCGGCTCGCTGGAAGCCGGCTTCGCCCGCGCCGACGGCCAGCTGGCGCTGCTGGTGCAGCGCAGCGACCAGACCGACAAACAGCTCGCGGACCACGAGGTACGCCTCGACACGCTGGAGCGGTCCCGCTGGCCGCTGGCGAGCATCGGCGCGCTCACCGCGGCCGTCGGCGTCGCCGTCGTCCTGTGGGAGACCGTGCGATGACCGCGCCGGGACGGCCCCGCACGGGCCGTCCCGGGCTTCCCGGCCCGTCATCAACTAGAGTGCGTCGCGCACTGGTTGGACCGGCGGGCCCCAGAAACGCCCTCCCCGCGGAATCCGACGAGCGCACCGCCCCCACACCTCCGGCCCGTCCTCCCGCCACCCAGGAGCACCACGTGCAGGTCGTGTACCGTCCCGCCCACACCGTCCTCATCGCCGCAGGAGCGCTGCTTCTCGCCTCCGGCTGCGGCTCCGGGGCGACCGACGAGGAAGCGGCGGCCCCCGCGCCCGCGGCTTCCGTCGAGACCGCCGAGGAGAGCGCGAGCGCGACGCCTTCGCCCTCCTCCTCGGCCTCCCCGTCCCCCTCCGCGTCCGCCTCGGCGTCCGCGCGGTCCTCGCCCTCCCCCTCGGCGTCCGCGTCCCCCGCCACCGCGGCGTCCGCCTCCCCGAAGGCCTCCAGGAGCCCCGCGCCCCAGGAAGGGCCCGCCGCGGCCCCGCAGCAGAAGCCCGCCGCGCCGGCCTTCCCCGTGCCGGTCCGGCTCGGCGACGCCACGCAGCTGATCACGGTCCGGGCCAACGGCTCGTACGCCACCGTCACCGCCTGGCAGAAGGGCGCCTCGGGCTGGAAGCCGGCGATCTCCACGACAGCCGGCCGGGTCGGGTCGAACGGGGTGACCAACGGTGCGACGCGGCGCCAGAACACGTACACGACCCCGTCCGGCACCTACACGCTCACCCAGGGCTTCGGCCTCCGGGCGGGCGGCACCTCCATGCCGTACACCGTCGTCGACAGCAGCCACTGGTGGGTCCAGGACCCCGAGTCGGCTTACTACAACTCCCTGCGCACGGAGGCAGAGGCCGACTTCCCGCTGACCGAGAAGGGCGAGCGCGGCAGCGAGCACCTGGTGAACTACCCGACGCAGTACGCCAAGGCCCTGGTCATCGACTTCAACCGGTGGCCCGCCGTGCCCGGCCGCGGCGCCGGGATCTTCCTCCACGTCAACGGGAACGGGGCCACGGCCGGCTGTGTCTCCGTCCCCCGGGCCACCATGGACCGGATCATGAGCTGGATCAAGCCCTCCGCCCAGCCCCGCATCGCCATCGGCTGACTCCCGCCCCGCCCCACGCAGAAGGGCGCCCACCCCGCACGCGGGATGGGCGCCCTTCTCACTCACTTCTACTGGTTGTACGGACCGTAGTCGTAGTCCTCCAGCGGAACGGCCTGGCCGGAGCCGGTGCCGAACGGCGAGTAGTCGATGTCGTCGTAGCCGACGGCCGAGTACATCGCGGCCTTGGCCTCCTCGGTCGGCTCGACCCGGATGTTGCGGTAGCGGGAAAGGCCCGTACCGGCCGGGATGAGCTTACCGATGATGACGTTCTCCTTGAGGCCGATCAGGGAGTCCGACTTGGCGTTGATCGCCGCGTCGGTCAGGACCCTGGTCGTCTCCTGGAAGGACGCCGCCGACAGCCACGACTCGGTGGCGAGCGAGGCCTTGGTGATACCCATCAGCTGCGGACGGCCGGAGGCGGGGTGACCGCCCTCGGTGACCACACGACGGTTCTCGGTCTCGAACTTCGACCGCTCGACCAGCTCGCCCGGAAGCAGCTCCGCGTCGCCGGACTCGATGATCGTCACACGGCGGAGCATCTGCCGGATGATGATCTCGATGTGCTTGTCGTGGATCGACACGCCCTGCGAGTTGTAGACCTTCTGGACTTCGCCGACCAGGTGGACCTGGACCGCACGCTGGCCGAGGATGCGCAGCACGTCGTGCGGGTTGGTGGCACCCACGGTGAGCTTCTGGCCCACCTCGACCGGGTCGCCCTCGCCCACGAGCAGACGGGCACGCTTCGAGATCGGGAACGCCGTCTCGTCGCTGCCGTCGTCCGGGGTGACGACGAGCTTCTTGGTCTTCTCGGTCTCCTCGATCCGCACGCGGCCCTTGGCCTCGGAGATCGGGGCGACACCCTTGGGCGTACGGGCTTCGAAGAGCTCGACGACTCGGGGCAGACCCTGGGTGATGTCGTCACCGGCCACACCACCGGTGTGGAAGGTACGCATCGTCAGCTGGGTGCCGGGCTCACCGATGGACTGGGCGGCGATGATGCCGACCGCCTCACCGATGTCGACCAGCTTGCCGGTGGCGAGCGAGCGTCCGTAGCAGAAGGCACAGGTGCCGACCGCGGACTCACAGGTCAGGACCGAGCGGGTCTTGACCTCCTCGACGCCGGCGCCCACCAGGGCGTCGATCAGGACGTCACCGAGGTCGACGTTGGCAGGCGCGATGACCTTGCCGTCCACCACGACGTCCTCGGCGAGCATGCGGGCGTAGACCGAGGTCTCGACGTCCTCCGTCTTGCGGAGCACGCCGTCGGCGCCCTTGACGGCGATCTTCAGCTTGAGGCCGCGGTCGGTGCCGCAGTCCTCCTCGCGAATGATCACGTCCTGCGAGACGTCCACCAGACGACGGGTCAGGTAACCCGAGTCGGCGGTACGCAGGGCGGTGTCCGCCAGACCCTTACGGGCACCGTGCGTGGAGATGAAGTACTCCAGAACGGTGAGGCCCTCGCGGAAGGACGCCTTGATGGGACGAGGAATCGTCTCGTTCTTGGCGTTCGACACCAGACCACGCATACCCGCGATCTGACGCATCTGCATCATGTTTCCTCGGGCACCCGAGTCGACCATCATGAAGATGGGGTTCGTCTTCGGGAAGTTCGCGTTCATCGCCTCGGCAACCTCGTTGGTCGCCTTGGTCCAGATCGCGATGAGCTCCTGCGTGCGCTCGTCCTTGGTGATCAGACCGCGCTCGTACTGCTTCTGGACCTTCTCGTCCTGGTCCTCGTAGCCCTTGACGATGGCCTTCTTGGCCTCGGGCACGACGACGTCGGAGATGGCCACGGTGACGCCCGAACGGGTCGCCCAGTGGAAGCCCGCCGCCTTCAGGTTGTCGAGCGTCGCCGCCACGATGACCTTGGGGTAGCGCTCGGCCAGGTCGTTGACGATCTCGGAGAGCTGCTTCTTGCCCACCGAGTAGTCGACGAACGGGTAGTCCTCGGGCAGCAGCTCGTTGAAGAGCGCACGGCCCAGGCTGGTCCGCAGCCGGAAGGTGTCGCCGGGCTGGTACTCCGGCTCACCCTCCTCGGCGACCGGCGGCACCCAGCCACGCGGCGGCATGGTGCCGACCGGGAAGCGGATGTCGACCCTCGCCTGCAGCGACAGCTCGCGGGCGTCGAAGGCCATGGTGGCCTCGGCCGTGGAGCCGAACGCGCGGTCCGTGCCCTTGACGTTGCGGCCTTCCTCGTCCGTGGTGAGGAAGAAGAGACCCAGCACCATGTCCTGGGTCGGCATGGTGACGGGACGACCGTCGGCCGGCTTCAGGATGTTGTTCGAGGACAGCATCAGGATGCGGGCCTCGGCCTGCGCCTCCGCGGAGAGCGGCAGGTGCACGGCCATCTGGTCACCGTCGAAGTCCGCGTTGAACGCGGTGCAGACGAGCGGGTGGATCTGGATGGCCTTGCCCTCGACCAGCTGCGGCTCGAAGGCCTGGATGCCCAGGCGGTGCAGGGTGGGCGCACGGTTCAGCAGCACCGGGTGCTCGGCGATGACCTCTTCGAGGACGTCGTACACGACGGTGCGGCCACGCTCGACCATGCGCTTGGCCGACTTGATGTTCTGCGCGTGGTTCAGGTCCACCAGGCGCTTCATCACGAACGGCTTGAAGAGCTCCAGCGCCATCGCCTTCGGCAGACCGCACTGGTGCAGCTTGAGCTGCGGACCGACGACGATCACGGAACGCGCGGAGTAGTCCACACGCTTGCCGAGGAGGTTCTGGCGGAAACGGCCCTGCTTGCCCTTGAGCATGTCGCTCAGGGACTTCAGGGGACGGTTACCGGGACCGGTGACCGGGCGACCGCGGCGGCCGTTGTCGAACAGCGCGTCGACGGCCTCCTGCAGCATCCGCTTCTCGTTGTTCACGATGATCTCGGGGGCGCCGAGGTCAAGGAGACGCTTGAGGCGGTTGTTGCGGTTGATCACCCGGCGGTACAGGTCGTTCAGGTCGGAGGTCGCGAAGCGGCCACCGTCCAGCTGCACCATCGGACGCAGGTCCGGCGGGATGACCGGCACGCAGTCGAGCACCATGCCCTTGGGCTTGTTGCTGGTCTGCAGGAACGCGGAGACGACCTTGAGGCGCTTGAGCGCACGGGTCTTCTTCTGGCCCTTGCCGGTACGGATGATCTCGCGGAGGCGCTCGGCCTCCTCGTCGAGGTCGAAGGACTCCAGGCGCTTCTGCAGCGCGGCGGCGCCCATGCAGCCGTCGAAGTACGTGCCGAAGCGGTCACGCAGCTCGCGGTAGAGCAGCTCGTCGCCCTCCAGGTCCTGGACCTTGAGGTTCTTGAAGCGGCTCCACACCTCGTCGAGGCGGTCGATCTCGCGCTGCGCACGGTCGCGCAGCTGCTTCATCTCACGCTCGGCGCCTTCGCGCACCTTGCGGCGCACGTCCGCCTTGGCGCCCTCGGCCTCCAGCTCGGCCAGGTCGGTCTCGAGCTTCTTGGCGCGGGCCTCCAGGTCGGAGTCGCGGCGGTTCTCGGTCTGCTGGCGCTCGACGGAGACGTGGGCCTCCAGGGACGGCAGGTCGCGGGTACGACGCTCCTCGTCCACGAACGTGATCATGTACGCGGCGAAGTAGATGACCTTCTCGAGGTCCTTCGGCGCGAGGTCCAGCAGGTATCCGAGGCGCGAGGGGACGCCCTTGAAGTACCAGATGTGGGTGACGGGAGCGGCAAGCTCGATGTGGCCCATCCGCTCACGACGCACCTTGGCGCGAGTGACCTCGACGCCGCAGCGCTCGCAGATGATGCCCTTGAAGCGGACACGCTTGTACTTGCCGCAGTAGCACTCCCAGTCCCGGGTCGGACCGAAGATCTTCTCGCAGAAGAGTCCGTCCTTCTCGGGCTTGAGCGTGCGGTAGTTGATGGTCTCCGGCTTCTTCACTTCGCCGTGTGACCAGGTCCGGATGTCGTCCGCGGTGGCAAGGCCGATCCGCAGCTCGTCGAAGAAGTTGACGTCGAGCACTTGTCGTCAATCCCTCTTTCGGGGTCTCGTCTCAATCAATGGTCTGAACGGGTCCGGGGAGGGCCGGCCGCCTCGGGATGAGGCGGCCGGCCGGCCCGTCAGACCTCTTCGACGCTGCTCGGCTCGCGCCGGGACAGGTCGATACCGAGTTCCTCCGCCGCGCGGAAGACGTCCTCGTCCGTGTCGCGCATCTCGATGGACATGCCGTCCGAGGACAGCACCTCCACGTTGAGGCAGAGCGACTGCATTTCCTTGATGAGCACCTTGAAGGACTCGGGAATGCCGGGCTCGGGGATGTTCTCGCCCTTGACGATGGCCTCGTAGACCTTCACGCGGCCGGTCACGTCGTCGGACTTGATCGTCAGGAGCTCCTGGAGGGCGTATGCGGCGCCGTAAGCCTCAAGGGCCCACACCTCCATCTCACCGAAGCGCTGACCACCGAACTGTGCCTTACCACCCAGCGGCTGCTGGGTGATCATGGAGTACGGGCCGGTCGAACGCGCGTGCAGCTTGTCGTCGACCAGGTGGTGCAGCTTGAGGATGTACATGAATCCGACCGAGACCGGGTCCGGGAACGGCTCGCCGGAGCGGCCGTCGAAGAGCTGGGCCTTGCCGGAGGGCTGGACCAGCCGGTCGCCGTCGCGGTTGGGGATCGTGGCCTGGAAGAGGCCGGTGATCTCGTCCTCGCGCGCACCGTCGAAGACGGGCGTGGCGACGTTGGTGCCGGGGGCGACCTGGTCGGCGCCGATGGCCTGCAGGCGCTGGGCCCACTCGTCACCGAGGCCGGAGACGTCCCAGCCGCGGCTGGCGAGCCAGCCGAGGTGGATCTCCAGGACCTGTCCCGGGTTCATTCGGGACGGGACACCCAGCGGGTTGAGGATGATGTCGACCGGGGTGCCGTCCTCCAGGAACGGCATGTCCTCGATCGGCAGGATCTTCGAGATGACGCCCTTGTTGCCGTGACGGCCGGCGAGCTTGTCACCATCGGTGATCTTGCGCTTCTGCGCGACGTAGACGCGGACCAGCTGGTTCACGCCCGGCGGCAGCTCGTCGCCCTCTTCGCGGTCGAAGACGCGGACGCCGATGACCTTGCCGATCTCACCGTGCGGCACCTTCAGCGAGGTGTCGCGCACCTCGCGCGCCTTCTCACCGAAGATCGCGCGGAGCAGCCGCTCCTCCGGCGTCAGCTCGGTCTCACCCTTGGGCGTGACCTTGCCGACGAGGATGTCGCCGGCGACGACCTCGGCACCGATCCGGATGATGCCGCGCTCGTCGAGGTCGGCGAGGACCTCTTCGGAGACGTTCGGGATGTCCCGGGTGATCTCCTCCGGGCCGAGCTTGGTGTCACGGGCGTCGACCTCGTGCTCCTCGATGTGGATCGAGGAGAGGACGTCGTCCTGCACGAGGCGCTGCGACAGGATGATCGCGTCCTCGTAGTTGTGACCCTCCCACGGCATGAACGCCACGAGCAGGTTCTTGCCGAGGGCCATCTCACCGTTCTCGGTGGCCGGTCCGTCGGCGAGCACCTGGTCGGCGATGATCCGGTCGCCCTCGGCGACGACGACCTTCTGGTTGACCGAGGTGCCCTGGTTGGAGCGCATGAACTTGGCGATGCGGTACGTGGTGTACGTGCCGTCGTCGTTCGTGACGGTGATGTAGTCCGCGGAGACCTCCTGGACCACACCGTCCTTCTCCGCCTTGAGGACGTCACCGGCGTCGGTGGCGCAGCGGTACTCCATGCCGGTGCCGACCAGCGGGGCCTCGGACTTGATGAGCGGCACCGCCTGCCGCATCATGTTCGCGCCCATGAGGGCACGGTTGGCGTCGTCGTGCTCCAGGAAGGGGATCATCGCGGTGGCGACGGACACCATCTGGCGCGGCGAGACGTCCATGTAGTCGACGTCCGTGCCGGGCACGTAGTCGACCTCTCCGCCACGACGGCGGACCAGGACGCGGGGCTCGGTGAAGCGCAGCTCCTCGGAGAGGGTCGCGTTCGCCTGGGCGATGACGTAGCGGTCCTCCTCGTCGGCCGTGATGTAGTCGACGTCATCGGTGACCTGGCCGTCGACGACCTTGCGGTACGGCGTCTCGATGAAGCCGAACGCGTTGACGCGGCCGTACGAGGCGAGCGAACCGATCAGACCGATGTTCGGGCCTTCGGGGGTCTCGATCGGGCACATGCGTCCGTAGTGGGACGGGTGCACGTCTCGGACCTCGAAGCCGGCCCGCTCACGGGAGAGACCACCCGGGCCAAGAGCCGACAGGCGGCGCTTGTGGGTGAGACCCGACAGCGGGTTGTTCTGGTCCATGAACTGCGACAGCTGGCTGGTGCCGAAGAACTCCTTGATGGAGGCGACGACCGGCCGGATGTTGATCAGGGTCTGCGGCGTGATCGCCTCGACGTCCTGCGTGGTCATGCGCTCACGCACGACGCGCTCCATCCGCGCCAGGCCCGTACGGACCTGGTTCTGGATGAGCTCGCCGACGTTGCGCAGACGACGGTTGCCGAAGTGGTCGATGTCGTCGGTCTCGACGACGATCTCCCGGCCGGACTCACCGGTCGTCTCGGTCTCACCGGCGTGCAGCTTGACCAGGTACTTGATGGTCGCGATGACGTCGTCGCTGGTGAGCACTCCGGCGTCCAGCGGCTCATCGGCGCCGAGCTTCTTGTTCACCTTGTAGCGGCCGACCTTCGCGAGGTCGTAGCGCTTCGGGTTGAAGTAGAGGTTCTCGAGCAGCGTCTGAGCGGCCTCGCGCGTCGGCGGCTCGCCCGGACGCAGCTTGCGGTAGATGTCGAGCAGTGCGTCGTCCTGGCCCTGGGTGTGGTCTTTCTCCAGGGTGGCGCGCATCGACTCGTACTCGCCGAACTCCTCCAGGATCTGCTCGGTGCTCCAGCCGAGCGCCTTGAGGAGGACGGTGACCGACTGCTTGCGCTTGCGGTCGATGCGGACACCGACCATGTCGCGCTTGTCGATCTCCATCTCCAGCCAGGCACCCCGGGACGGGATGATCTTGGCGGAGAAGATGTCCTTGTCGGACGTCTTGTCGATGGAGGAGTCGAAGTAGACACCCGGCGAGCGGACCAGCTGCGACACGACGACACGCTCGGTGCCGTTGATGACGAAGGTGCCCTTGTTGGTCATGAGCGGGAAGTCGCCCATGAAGACCGTCTGGGACTTGATCTCGCCGGTCTCGTTGTTGGTGAACTCGGCCGTGACGAAGAGCGGCGCGGCGAACGTGAAGTCGCGCTCCTTGCACTCGTCGATCGAGTTCTTCGGGGGCTCGAAGCGGTGGTCGCGGAACGTAAGCGACATCGACCCGGAGAAGTCCTCGATCGGTGAGATCTCCTCGAAGATCTCCTCCAGGCCGGACTTGGTGGGGACGTCTTGTCCACTGTCCAGAGCAGCCTCGACGCGAGCCTTCCAGGCGGCGTTGCCCAGGAGCCAGTCAAAGCTCTCGGTCTGCAGCGCGAGGAGGTTCGGAACCTCGAGGGGCTCCTTGATCTTTGCAAAAGAGATGCGCAGCGGGGCGGTGCTGGCACCGTTGTTCGTATTCGCGGTCGAGGCGTTGCGCGAGGCGGCCAAGAGGGGGTCCTTCCGAGGGCTCGGACTCACTACGCGCGTACCGGTCCCACCCTGGGCATATAGACAGACCGTTCCGAATCGGTCGCAATACGACCAGGTCGGAGGGGGTCGGCCATCGATGCTTCAGCGTGGGCATGCCCCTGGTGACGGGCAGGAGGCAGCTAACAGGCAGCGCAAAGGGTCAGTGTAGCCAAGCGGCACACTGATGTCCAGTCGGGGTTCTCAGAGACCCACGTTGCTCTCAACAGCTGTTCTCAACACCTATGTCTAGCCCTGGTCCTCGCGCGGGGTGCGCACTTCCTTACTGCCCTCTTCACTCTCGATCCATGCCTCGGATACGGATCGAAGTGATGACGCGTCCTGAGAATTGCGCGCCGCGTCCGGTTCGTCAAGGCCCGCCGGTCCGATCGGATCTCCAGGAGCCTTCACCAGCCACCCCCGTGGCGCCCGCAGGACGCCCCTGAGGGGCCTGCGAGAGGCGCACGGCGAAGATCACCCTACTCGTCGTCGGCGGAAGAGCAAGGCACCCGCCACGGGCACGCCGAAGGGCGACCACCCGGATGGGTGATCGCCCTTCGGTGAGGAGATGTCACCGCCTTACGGCGGGGACGGCCTCGGGAGAGTCAGAAGACTCTCGAAGTCACTTGACCTCGACGGAAGCGCCGGCGGCCTTGAGGGACTCGGCAGCCTTCTCGGCGGCCTCCTTGGCGACCTTCTCGAGGACCGGCTTCGGGGTGCCGTCGACGAGGTCCTTGGCCTCCTTGAGACCCAGCGAGGTCAGCTCACGCACGACCTTGATGACCTGGATCTTCTTCTCGCCGGCACCGGTGAGGATGACGTCGAACTCGTCCTGCTCGGCCTCGGCCTCGACCGGGGCGCCACCAGCGGCGGGACCGGCGACGGCGACGGCCGCGGCGGCGGTGACGTCGAACTTCTCCTCGAAGGCCTTCACGAACTCGGAGAGCTCGATGAGGGTCATCTCTTCGAACTGCGCGAGCAGGTCGTCCTGGGACAGCTTCGCCATGATAGGCGTCCTTCCACTATTCGGCAGGTGCCGGATGTATATGTCGGCGGGCGTACGTGGAGCCCGCTGGACCGCTGAGCGAAATTACTCGGCGGCCTCGGCGGGAGCCGGAGTACCGGCACCGCCCTGCTCTTCCTTCTTGGCACGAAGAGCTTCCGCGGTGCGGACGAACTTGGAGGGCAGGGCCTGGAAGACCTGCGCCGCCTGCGTCTGCTTGCCCTTGAAAGCACCGGCCAGCTTGGAGAGCAGAACCTCGCGGGACTCGAGGTCCGCGAGCTTCTTGATCTCATCGGCGGACAGCGCCTTACCGTCAAGGACACCGCCCTTGATGATGAGGTTGGGGTTGTCCTTGGCGAAGTCACGAAGACCCTTCGCCGACTCCACCGGGTCACCGGTGACGAAGGCAACCGCCGTCGGACCCGAGAACAGGTCGTCCAGCGTGTCGATCCCGGCCTCGTTGGCCGCAATCTTGGTCAGCGTGTTCTTCACCACGGCGTACTGGGCGTTCTCACCGAGCGAACGGCGCAGCTCCTTGAGCTGTGCCACGGTGAGACCCCGGTACTCGGTCAGCACGGCGGCGTTCGAGCTGCGGAACTGGTCCGTCAGCTCGGCTACCGCGGCAGCCTTGTCGGGCCTTGCCATGAGCGTCGGCCTCCTTCCGGGTGATGAGGACCGCTCAGAAGGGGCCGGGAAAGACGAAACGCCCCAGCACAGGTGCCAGGGCGCGGCTCGACCGAACAGAGTCCGGGAGCGTTCCACAGTCACCTGCGCAGGTCGTCCGATCTAGCGGAACCTTCGGTCACCGTCCCTCTGACGAGGCACAGCGACGACCAGCGGTCTTTGGCTTCTTGGTGAGAGTACGCGACCGGATGCGGGACGGGCAAATCCGTCCCCGTTCGTACCGTGCGGGAGGTGTCAGGAGGCACCGCCCGGGGTACCGCCCTGCTGCTTCAGCAGCTCCTTGAAGTCCACGGCGTCCGAGGCCGCCGGCTTCTCGGAGGGGACCTCGGTGCCGTAGTCGCTGTAGAAGAGCGTCGAGTTGAACGTGCCGGTCTTCATCTCGCCGCGCTCGGTCTTCTTCACCAGCAGATCGTTCTTGTCGACCCAGATGTCGACGGTCTGGGTGGTCACCCCGGCCAGCGTGAGCTGCTCCTTGAACTCGGCCAGCTGCTCGGCGTCCAGGTTGCTGTTCTTCGCGCTCAGCTCGGCCACGTCGACCGTGCCGGAGTAGTGCGTCGCGGGGACCCCGCGGACGTCCTCCTGACCGACCTTCTTGACGTCGCCGGAGGCCAGCAGCGCCTTCACGCCCTGCTCGGGAGTGCTGTTCTGGATCTGGTCCTTCATGACGTCGCCGGAGGCGCCGCCCAGCTCGGCGAGGTCCTTGTAGGAATACCGGATCCAGTGCTTCCCGCCGGTGTTGGCCGCCATGGCGTCGCCCATGTTGGCGTAGTACTCGTTCTTGAAGTACCGCGCCTGGACCGATCCGTCGCCGCCGGTCTGCTTCAGGGCGTCGCCCATGGTGCCGCCGGTGTACGTGATGGTCAGCGCGCCCGAGAGGCCGTCGGCCCAGCCGATGGCCCCGGACTGCTTCATGGACATGACGCTGCCGATCTCGGTGGTGCCTTCGACCTTCGCGGACTGGGCGCCGCCGGTCTTCTGCTGCACCTGCGTCAGCGCGGCCACGGGGCTCGCCTTGCCGACCGCACCCGCCTTGTCCTTGCCGGAGCCACTGGAGCCCCCCGAGCTGTCGGAGCCGCTACAGGCCGCTATCGACGTCAGTGCCGCCGCGGCGGCCAGAGCCGTGCCCATGCGCCGTACCGTGCTCGTCCTCATCTGACGGTCCACCCCTCGTATCGTCTGTCGTCCCCCGCACAACAGTGGCACAGGGCACTGACAGACATGAATCCTTACGGATACGAGGACGGGCCCCGCACCTCGAAAGGTTGCGGGGCCCGTTCACACAGAGCACGCGTACGACGCGGCTACCGGGTGAGCACGGTGGCTCAGACGGAGGCCGGGTCCTCCTCGACGAGGAGGTTGCGGGTGCGGTTGGCGTCCAGCGGGATGCCGGGGCCCATCGTGGTGGCCAGGGTGGCCTTCTTGATGTAGCGGCCCTTGGCGGCGGACGGCTTCAGACGGAGGATCTCGTCCAGCGCCGCTGCGTAGTTCTCCACCAGCTTGGTCTCGTCGAACGAGGTCTTGCCGATGATGAAGTGCAGGTTCGAGTGCTTGTCGACGCGGAACTCGATCTTGCCGCCCTTGATGTCGTTGACAGCCTTCACGACATCGGGGGTGACGGTGCCGGTCTTCGGGTTCGGCATCAGACCACGCGGACCGAGCACGCGGCCCAGGCGGCCGACCTTGCCCATGAGGTCCGGGGTCGCGACGACGGCGTCGAAGTCCAGACGGCCCTTCGCCACCTCGTCGATGAGCTCGTCGGCGCCGACGATGTCGGCTCCGGCGGCTTCCGCGGCCGCTGCACGGTCACCGGTCGCGAAGACCAGGACCCGGGCGGTCTTGCCGGTGCCGTGCGGGAGGTTCACGGTGCCGCGGACCATCTGGTCGGCCTTGCGCGGGTCGACACCCAGGGCGAAGGCGACCTCGACGGTGCTGTCGAACTTCGTGGAGGCGGTGTCCTTGGCGATACGGACGGCCTCGAGCGGGGCGTAGTTGCGCTCCCGGTCGATCTTGGCGTCCGCAGCGCGGAGGTTCTTGCTGCGCTTCACTTCTACTCCTGTGGTTTCAGAGTGTGGAGTCGTGGTGCGGACCAGCGCTTGGTCCTACCACTGGGGGTTACGGGGCTGAATCAGCCTTCGACCGTGATGCCCATGGAGCGGGCGGTGCCGGCAATGATCTTCGACGCGGCGTCGAGGTCATTGGCGTTCAGGTCGGGGAGCTTCGTCGTGGCGATCTCGCGGACCTGGGCGGCCGTCAGCTTGGCGACCTTGGTCTTGTGCGGCTCGCCGGAGCCCTTGTCCACACCCGCGGCCTTGAGGATCAGCTTGGCGGCCGGCGGAGTCTTGGTGATGAAGGTGAAGGAGCGGTCCTCGTAGACCGTGATCTCCACCGGCACGACCATGCCACGCTGCGACTCGGTCGCGGCGTTGTAGGCCTTGCAGAACTCCATGATGTTGACGCCGTGCTGACCGAGCGCGGGGCCGACCGGCGGGGCCGGGTTCGCCGCACCGGCGTTGATCTGAAGCTTGATAAGCCCCGTGATCTTCTTCTTCTTGGGAGGCATTGCTCTCTCCGGGTCCTATGAGAGTGTTTCGCCGCCGATTCCGGTCATCCGGATGGAGGCATACCGCACAACGATAACGGGTATAGCCGTGCGACCAAAAACCCAGCAGGTCAGAGGGGCTTTGCAGCCCCTCTGACCTGCTGGGTAGGCATGTGACCAGAAACCGGCGGGAAGCGCTAGTTCTTCTGGATCTGGTCGAAGCTGAGCTCGACCGGGGTCTCGCGGCCGAAGATCTCGACGAGGCCCTTGACCTTCTTCGAGTCGGCGTTGATCTCGTTGATCGTGGCCTGCAGCGTGGCGAACGGGCCGTCGGTGACGGTGACCGAGTCGCCCACCTCGAAGTCCAGCACCTGGACCTCGACCTTGCGGGACGGAGCCGGCTTGCCCTCGGCTTCGGCGGCCTCGCGGGCGGCCTTCTCCTCGGCCTCCGGGGCGAGCATCTTGACGATCTCGTCCAGGGTCAGCGGGTACGGGTCGTAGGCGTTGCCCACGAAGCCGGTGACGCCCGGCGTGTTCCGCACGACGCCCCAGGACTCGTTCGTCAGGTCCATGCGCACCAGCACGTAACCGGGGAGCTTGTTCTGCCGGACGTTCTTGCGCTCGCCGTTCTTGATCTGGACGATTTCCTCCTCAGGCACCTCGGCCTGATAGATGAACTCCTCCACGTTCAGCGAGACGGCGCGCTGCTCCAGGTTGGCCTTCACGCGCTTCTCGTAACCGGCGTACGTGTGGATGACGTACCACTCGCCGGGGAGACCGCGGAGCTCGTCGCGCAGGGCGGTGACGGGGTCGACGGGGGCGGCCGGCTCGGCCTCTTCCTCGTCGGCGCTCTCGTCGTCGGCCTCGACCGCCTCGGCGGCCGTCTCCTCGACGGCTTCGGCGGCTGCCGTGTCCTCGTCGGACTCGTCCGACGTGACGTTCACGGCGGCCTGCTCGGCGGGCCGGCCCGCGGCGACGTCGGCGGCCTCGGCCTGGTCCGGGTCCACGGAGTCAGCAGCCTCAACGATGTCGAGCTCGTCCTTGGCGGACTCGAAGGCGCCAGCCTTGGGCTCGACGGCGTCGTTCAGGTTCGGGTCAGACACGATGGCTGCTTCTTCCTGGATACAAAGGGGTGGAACGTGCGAAAGGGCGCCGGGTCGGACGCCTTCCGCGAGATCAGCCGAAGACGTACTTGATGACCCGGGCGAAGCCCATGTCGAGAACGGTAACAAGACCGATCATGACGACGACGAACACGATCACCACGGAGGTGTACGTCGTCAGCTGGCTGCGGGTCGGCCAGACAACCTTACGAAGTTCGGCGACGATCTGGCGGTAGAACAGCGCGAGCCGACCCAGAGGGCCCTTCTTGCCGCGCTTGCCGCCCTTCCGAGCCTTCTTCTTCGACTCGGGAGCTTCATCCTCAGCATCAGGCATGTCGATGGAGCCCACGGCGTCCGTCACGCTACTCACCTGATTCCGGGTCGTGGCCGTGCCGCGCCCGGTGGAGCCGCACGGCTGTGCAATGAAGTACGTACATGCGCACACATCCTGGCGAAGGAGTGTGTAGCAGGGCCGGAGGGACTTGAACCCCCAACCGCTGGTTTTGGAGACCAGTGCTCTACCAATTGAGCTACGACCCTTTGTGGTTTCCACCAACCTACCGCATCTTCCCCGGTGACCGGGTGCAGGAACGGTGTGGCTGGTGAAGGCCAACGACAGGTGAGTGTACGTGTTCAGGGCCGCCGCGTCGAACAGACCACTACTGACCGGTCCTGTCCGGATGCTGTTCAGGTCCTGTCCGGTCCCTGAAACCCCTGTGCCGACGGCTTTTGCGGTCTGGGAGCATGGGGCCATGAGCGCTGCAACTTCACCGTCCGAGCGCCGGGTTTCCGCCCGCATCGGTGCGATCTCCGAGTCCGCCACCCTCGCCGTCGACGCCAAGGCCAAGGCTCTCAAGGCCGCCGGTCGTCCGGTGATCGGCTTCGGGGCCGGCGAGCCCGACTTCCCGACGCCCGACTACATCGTCGACGCCGCGGCCGAGGCCTGCCGCAACCCGAAGTACCACCGCTACACCCCGGCCGGCGGGCTCCCCGAGCTCAAGGCCGCCATCGCAGCGAAGACGCTGCGCGACTCCGGCTACGAGGTCGACGCCGGCCAGATCCTGGTGACCAACGGCGGCAAGCAGGCCATCTACGAGGCCTTCGCCGCGATCCTCGACCCGGGCGACGAGGTCATCGTCCCCGCCCCGTACTGGACCACCTACCCCGAGTCGATCCGGCTCGCCGGCGGTGTCCCGGTCGAGGTCGTCGCCGACGAGACCACCGGCTACCGGGTCTCCGTCGAGCAGCTGGAGGCCGCGCGCACCGAGAAGACCAAGGTCGTCCTGTTCGTCTCGCCGTCCAACCCGACCGGTGCCGTCTACAGCGAGGCCGACGCCGAGGCGATCGGCCGCTGGGCCGTCGAGCACGGCCTGTGGGTGCTCACCGACGAGATCTACGAGCACCTCGTCTACGGCGACGCGACCTTCACCTCGCTCCCGGCGCTCGTCCCGGAGCTGCGCGACAAGTGCATCGTCGTCAACGGTGTCGCCAAGACGTATGCGATGACCGGCTGGCGAGTGGGCTGGATCATCGGCCCGAAGGACGTGGTGAAGGCCGCGACCAACCTCCAGTCGCACGCCACCTCCAACGTCTCCAACGTCGCCCAGATCGCCGCGCTCGCGGCCGTCTCCGGCCCGCTGGACGCCGTCGCCGAGATGCGGACCGCCTTCGACCGCCGCCGGGGGCTCATCGTGCGGATGCTCAACGAGATCGACGGCGTGTTCTGCCCGGAGCCCGAGGGCGCGTTCTACGCCTACCCGTCGGTGAAGGGCCTGCTCGGCAGGGAGATCCGCGGCAAGCGCCCGGCCACCACCGTCGAGCTGGCCGCCCTGATCCTGGACGAGGCCGAGGTCGCCGTCGTCCCCGGCGAGGCCTTCGGCACCCCGGGGTACCTGCGCCTGTCCTACGCCCTGGGCGACGACGACCTCATCGAGGGCGTCTCGCGGATCCAGAAGCTGCTGGGCGAGGCCAAGGCCTGACCGGTCACGAACCGCCCGGACAAGTAGCGCCCCCGGCCGCTGGGATCCTCCACCGGCCGGGGGCGTTTATGTTCGAGCGGCCCCCTAAACGGTAAAGCGGCTACCGCTCCGGCCCGCCCGTGCGGCAGGATCTTCCGATGGAGCGTGATGTACGTCTGTTGCCCAAGGCCCACCTGCACCTGCACTTCACCGGGTCGATGCGGCCCACCACCCTGATCGAACTCGCCGACAAGTACGGGGTCCGTCTCCCCGACGCCCTGACCGGTGGCGAGCCACCCGAACTGCGGGCGACCGACGAGCGGGGCTGGTTCCGTTTCCAGCGGCTCTACGACATCGCCCGGTCGTGCCTGCGGTCCCCGGAGGACATTCGCCGCCTGGTGCGCGAGAGCGCCCAGGAGGACGTCGCGGACGGCTCGGGCTGGCTGGAGATCCAGGTCGACCCCACCTCGTACGCCCCGCTGCTCGGCGGGCTGATCCCGGCCATCGAGATCATCCTCGACGCCGTGGACAGCGCCGCCCGGGACACCGGCCTGGGCATGCGCGTGGTGATCGCCGCCAACCGGATGAAGCACCCGCTGGACGCCCGCACCCTGGCCCGGCTCGCCGTGCGGTACGCGGACCGGGGCGTCGTCGGCTTCGGGCTCTCCAACGACGAGCGGCGCGGTATGGCGCGCGACTTCGACCGGGCCTTCGCCATCGCCCGCGAGGGCGGTCTGCTGGCGGCTCCGCACGGCGGGGAGCTGTCGGGGCCCGCCAGCGTGCGCGACTGCCTCGACGACCTGGACGCCTCGCGCATCGGCCACGGTGTCCGGGCCGCCGAGGACCCCCGGCTGCTGCGCAAGCTCGCCGAGCGCGGGGTCACCTGTGAGGTCTGCCCGTCGTCCAACGTGGCGCTCGGCGTCTACGAGAAGCCCGCAGACGTCCCCCTGCGCACGTTGTTCGACGCGGGTGTGCCGATGGCGCTGGGGGCGGACGACCCGCTGCTGTTCGGTTCGCGGCTGGCCGCCCAGTACGAGCTGGTGCGCCGCCACCACGGCTTCACCGACGAGGAGCTGGCCGAGCTGGCCCGCCAGTCGGTGCGCGGATCGGCGGCCCCCGTGGACGTACGGGAGAAACTGCTCTCCGGGATCGACGACTGGCTGGCTAGCTGATCCCGGGCGCCTCCGGACCGAGCCCGCCCAGCAGCGTACGGGCGAGGGAGGCGGCGAAGTCGTCCAGGGGCTGCGGGGGCGTGCCCCCGGGGAGGGCGGCGTAGGCGAAGGCCCGCTGGGCGCAGGCGCCCAGCAGCAGGGAGGCGGCGGCATAGGTGTCCGCTTCGGCCCGGACCCGGCCCGCTGCCTGTTCGGCGCGCAGATAGGCGTCGAGCTGCTGGATCGGCCGGTGGGGCCCTGTTCCCAGCTCGCGCATGCCCTGCTCGTGGCGGTGCTTGAGCCGGGGTTCGGCGTACAGGGACGCGGCCATGGGGAAGGTCTGCTCGTAGAACCGGGCGGCCTGCCGGGCGACGTCGGCGAGGTTGCCCTCGACGCTGCCCTCCCCGGCGGACAGTTCGCCGAGCAGGCTGACGAGCCGGGGCAGCCGCTCCGCGAGGACGGTGACGAACAGCTCTTCCTTGCCGGTGAAGTACTTGTAGAGCGCCGCCTCCGAGCAGCCGGCCGCCCTGGCGATCTCCTTGGTGGTGGTCCGGGCGAGGCCGATGGAGAGCATCAGCTCGTGCGCCGCGTCGACGATCCGGGCGCGGGCGGGCTTCTGGTCCATGCGTGCTCCGACAGCCGTGACCCGGACACCTTGACCACCGGGTGGAGGCCACCCATCCTAGAGGTTAGTGAATACTCACCCACCAAGGGGCGCACATGAGAGTCACCGTGTTCGGAGCCACCGGCGGCATCGGTCGGGAGATCGCGGGTCAGGCCCTCGCGGCGGGCCACGAGGTGACGGTCGTGGTCCGCGACCCGGACCGGCTCCCGGAGCCGCTGGAGCGCGCGGCCCCGCACGCTGTCGTACGGCTGGACGATCCGTCGGCGGTGCGGGCGGCGGTGGCGGGACGGGACGCGGTTCTCTCGGGGCTGGGTGCGCGCGGCCGGAAGGCTGACGGCGTCGCCGAGCGGCTTACGGGGATGATCCTGACGGCGATGGAGGCCGAGGGCGTCCGGCGGCTGCTGGCGGTGAGCGCGTCGCCGGTCGGGCCGGAGCCGGAGGACGATCCGCTGGTCGACCGGCTGATGCGCAAGGGGATCGGGGCGGTCCTGGCGGATCTGTACGCCGATCTCGCCCGGATGGAGGCGGCGTTGGCCCGCAGTGCGACGGACTGGACCGCGGTGCGGCCGCCGAAGCTGACGAACGGGCCGCGTACGGGTGTCTACCGGCAGGTCGTGGGCGGTACGCCGCGCAGCGGCCGGTCCGTCTCCCGGGCCGATGCGGCCCACGCGATGCTCGCGTTGATCGGCGACCCGGCGGCCGTGAAGCAGGGCGTGGGCATCGCGTACTGACTCCGGGGCCTTCCGGTCGACTCCGTTGCCCTCTGACTCCGTGGGCCTCCGAGACCGACTCCGTGGGCCCTCTACAGGCTGACGCCGACCGTCACCGGCTCGTTGACCAGGGTGACGCCGAAGGCCTCGTGCACCCCGGCGACGACCTCGCGGGCCAGGGCGAGCAGGTCATCGGTGGTGGCCGCGCCCCGGTTGGTGAGGGCGAGCGTGTGCTTGGTGGAGATGCGGGCGGGGCCGCTGCCGTAGCCCTTGGTGAATCCGGCCCGGTCGATCAGCCAGGCCGCCGAGGTCTTGGTGCGGCCGTCCCCGGCGGGGAAGGCCGGGGGCGTCGCGTCCGGTCCGAGGCGCTCGCGGACCCGGGCGAGGAAGTCCTGGAACGCGGCCGGTCCGAGGATCGGGTTGGTGAAGAAGGATCCGGCCGACCAGGTGTCGTGATCCTCCGGGTCCAGCACCATGCCCTTGCCTGCGCGCAGCCGCAGCACGGTCTCGCGGGCGGCCGGCAGCGGGACGCGGTCGCCCTGCTCGACGCCCATGACTCTGGCCGTTTCGGGGTACTTGAGGGGCGCGGAAAGCCCGGCCGCCTCTTCCAGCTCGAATCGGACACGCAGCACCACGAAGCGGTCGGGTTCGGACTTGAAGCGGCTGTGGCGGTACGAGAACGCGCACTCCGTGTTCGGAATGGTCACGGTCTCCTGGGTGCGCCGGTCGTAGGCGACGACCTCCGTGATGGTGGAGGACACCTCCTGTCCGTACGCACCGACGTTCTGGATGGGTGTCGCACCCGCGGATCCGGGGATGCCGGCCAGGCACTCGATGCCCGCGAGGCCCCCCTCGACGGTCCGGGCGACGGCGTCGGTCCACACCTCGCCCGCCGCCAGCTCCAGGGACGTACCCGAGAGCGCGAAGCCCTTCGTGGCGATCCGCAGCGCGGTGCCTTCGAAGCCCTTGTCCCCGATGACCAGGTTGGAGCCGCCGCCGATCACCAGCAGCGGGGTGCCGCTCATGTCGGCCTCGCGCACGGCGGCGATCACCTCGGCGTCGGTCGTGGCGGTCAGCAGCCGGGCGGCGGGGCCGCCGAGCCGGAAGGTGGTCAGGGGGGCGAGGGGGGCGTCGTGAAGTTCCTGCACGGGGACAAGAGTACGGTCCGGCGCCCCGCCGCCCGTGCGGGGCCACGGACCGTACGGGCGGCCCGGGGGCAAGGACGGCCGCCTTCTCCGGCTCCGGCTCCGGCTCCGCGACACCCTGGTCCACCGGTTCCGGGGCGGCGGCCGACGCTGCGGCGGCCCGGGATGCGGGAGAGCGCCACGAGCGCGCCCGGCGCGACCGCCTCGGCCCCGGTCCTGACGGCGGGCACGGTCGCGTCCGCGAAGAGCTGCGGTGAGGCCGAGCGCGATGGGGACGTCGTCCCACAATCCGCGCCCCAGGGGGCAACGAACGCGAGTGAGGGGCGCCCCTCCCGCAGGAGGAACGCCCCTCACTTCTGGCTACCGCACCGGTATGTCTCAGGCGAGCCGGACCACGGCCCGGGACATCCCCAGCACCTTCTTGCCGTCGCACATGGCGATCAGGTCCACCCGGACCAGGTGGTCGTCCAGCTTCGCCGCGACCTTGCCGCTGACCTCGATCAGCGCGCCCTTGTCGTCGTTGGGCACGACGACCGGCTTCGTGAAGCGCACGCCGTAGTCGACGACCGCGCCCGGGTCACCGGCCCAGTCCGTGACCACCCGGATCGCCTCGGCCATCGTGAACATGCCGTGCGCGATCACATCCGGCAGCCCGACCTCGCGCGCGAACTTCTCGTTCCAGTGGATGGGGTTGAAGTCACCCGAGGCGCCCGCGTACTGCACGAGCGTGGCCCGCGTCACCGGGAACGTCTGCGCCGGCAGTTCGGTACCGACCTCGACCGACCCGTAAGAGACCTTCGCCGTCATCACGCCTCCTCGGCGGCGCGCGCCACCAGCTTCATCAACGTCGTGACCACCAGTTCGCCGGCCTCGTCGTGCACATCCCCGCGGACGTCCAGGATGTCGTTGCCCGCGAGCGACTTGATGCCCTCGATCGTCGAGGTGACCGTCAGCCGGTCGCCCGCCCGCACCGGACGCACGTACGAGAACTTCTGGTCGCCGTGGACCACCCGGCTGTAGTCCAGGCCCAACTGCGGGTCCTGCACCACCTCTCCGGCGGCCCGGTAGGTGATCGAGAAGACGAACGTGGGCGGCGCGATCACATCGGCATGCCCGAGCGCACGGGCGGCCTCCGCGTCGACGTACGCCGGATGGGTGTCGCCCACCGCCTCGGCGAACTCGCGGATCTTCTCCCGGCCGACCTCGTACGCCGGAGTGGGCGGATAGGTCCGCCCCACGAAGGACTGGTCGAGCGCCATGAGCTCGCTACCTCCTGGTGAAAGACGAATTAAGGGCACGCCCCTGTGCGGGGAACGACCCCATACAAACGACACGAGGCCGCCCCCAGAGGGGACGGCCTCGTGTACGAGCCTGATTCAGCGCGTTTCGCGGTGCGCGGTGTGCGAGTTGCAGCGCGGGCAGTGCTTCTTCATCTCAAGACGGTCCGGGTTGTTACGCCGGTTCTTCTTGGTGATGTAGTTCCGCTCCTTGCACTCCACGCAGGCCAGCGTGATCTTCGGGCGGACGTCGGTGGCAGCCACGTGAGTGCTCCTTGGACGGACGGTGGACGGATGAACGCATAAAAGGGTAGCCGATCGAAGGACCGACCCAACCATCGGCTACCGTTAGTAGCGGTGACCGGACTTGAACCGGTGACACAGCGATTATGAGCCGCTTGCTCTACCGACTGAGCTACACCGCTTTGATGAATGAGTCCCCCCGCCGAAGCGGGGTTTCCCGATCACCAGAGCCCCAATGCGGAATCGAACCGCAGACCTTCTCCTTACCATGGAGACGCTCTACCGACTGAGCTATTGGGGCGAGCGATGAAGACATTACACGGTCCCCCGCCGGTTGCCCAAATCCGTTTGTTCCGCACGCACCGGCCCCCTGCCCGGGGCCGCCCACACCCGCTGATCAGGCCTTGATCCAGGCCGCGCCCGACTCCGGTCCGGGCTCGGCCGGCAGCCGGCACAGGCGCACCGGTACGACTATTCCGCTCCTCCCGGAAGCCGCCCCCGCACGCCCCTAGGGTGTGGTCACCCCGTGTGATCTTGCACCCCTCCCAGGAGCGCGATGCCTGAAAGCCAGCCACGGCGGCCCGACGACAACGCGCCCGACAGCGCCGACGCAGCCACCACCGCCGACACCCCCGCCCTCGTCCTCAGCGGCGCCCGCCTCGCCGACGGCCGAGCCGTCGACGTACGCCTGAGCGGCGGCCGGATCGAGGCCGTCGGCACCGCGGGCAGCCTCACCGCCCGCGGCCCCCGCATCGACCTCCGCGGCTATCTCCTGCTCCCCGCCCCGGCCGAAGCCCACGCCCACAGCGACACCGCTCTCACGGCGGACAGTGCGGGCCCCGACAGCCCGGGGCCCGCCTCCCACCGCTCCGAGGACATCCAGCGCCGCGCCACCGAGGCCGCGCTCCTCCAGCTCGGCCACGGCGCCACCGCCCTGCGCACCCACGTCCGCGTCGGCGACGTCCAGGGCCTCGTCCCGCTCGAAGCCGTCCTGCAGACCCGGCGTGCGCTGCGCGGCCTCGCCGACGTCCTGCCCGTCGCGGTCCCCCGGCTCCTCACCGGCGTCGCCGGGGCGGACAGCCTCGCGATGCTCAGGGACGCGGTGAAGATGGGCGCGGCCGTCGTCGGCGGCTGCCCCGACCTCGATCCGGACCCCACGGGCTACACCGAAGCCGTCCTGGAGATCGCGGCCGAGCATGGCTGCCCCGTGGACCTGCACACCGACGGCGACGACCCCGTCCGCCTGGCCCGGCTCGCCGCGATGGCCGCCGGCCTGCGCCCCGGCGTCACGCTCGGTCCCTGCGGCGGCCTGGCCCACCTGCCCCTGGACGCCGCGGCCCGCGCCGCCGACCAGCTCGCCGCCGCCGGGATCACCGTGGTCTGCCTGCCCCAGGGCGGCTGCGCCGGTGCGGAGCGCCGTACGACCGCCCCCGTACGCCTTCTGCGCTCCGCCGGCGTGCGGGTCGCGGCGGGCAGCGGCGCACTGCGGGACACGGCCAACCCGGTCGGCCGCGGCGATCCGCTCGAAGCCGCCTACCTGCTCGCCTCACAGGCCGGGCTACGCGCCGAACAGGCGTACGTCTTGGTCTCCACGACCGCCCGCGCGGCCCTCGGCCTTCCCGACGTACGCGTCGAGGCGGGCTTCCCCGCCGAACTCCTCGCCGTACGCGGCGAACGGCTCTCCGCGGTGCTCTCCCTCGCCTACAGCCGCATCGTCATCCACCGCGGCCGGATCGTCGCCCGTACCAGCGCCGTGCGCGAGTACTGCGACTCCGACTCCGACGCCGCCACCGGCCTCGGCGGACTTCCGCGCCAGGGACGACCCGACTCCGGTTCCGGGCCCAGGAACTGAGCGGGAGCCCGCCCCGGGCGTACGGTCGGGGTATGCGCATTGTCATCGCAGGTGGACACGGACAGATCGCACTGCGGCTGGAGCGGCTGCTCGCCGCACGCGGGGATGAAGCCGTAGGGATCATCCGCAACCCCCAACAGAGTCAGGACCTGACCGAGGCCGGTGCCCAACCCGCCGTGCTGGACCTCGAATCGGCCACCGTGGAGCAGACCGCGGAGGTGTTGCGCGGCGCGGACGCGGCCGTCTTCGCGGCGGGCGCGGGGCCGAACAGCGGTACCGCCCGCAAGGACACCGTCGATCGCGACGCGGCCGTGCTGTTCGCCGACGCGGCCGAGGCAGCGGGTGTCCGCCGCTACCTCGTCGTCTCCTCGATGGGCGCCGACCCCGGCCACCCCGGCGACGAGGTGTTCGACGTGTACCTGCGGGCCAAGGGCGCCGCCGACGCCGACGTACGCTCCCGCACCGCGCTGGACTGGACGATCCTGCGCCCCGGCATGCTGACCAACGACGCGGGCACCGGGCAGGTCGTCCTGGCCGCCTCGACCGGCCGTGGACCGATCCCCCGCGACGACGTGGCGGCCACGCTGCTGGAGCTGCTGGACACCCCGGCGACGGCGGGCCTCACCCTCGAAGCGATCTCCGGGAGCGTGCCGGTGTCGGTGGCCGTGAAGGACGTCGCGGGCAACTGATCCGCACCGGGACACCGGGGCGGAGCTTCGGGACGGGGCTCCGGAACTCCGGATGGGACTCCGGAACCGCACTCCGGAACGGGAAACTCCACGCCCGGACAACGAGGAAGCCCCCGACCGGATGAACTGGTCGGGGGCTTCGTTCGCGTGGCGGCGCCAGGGTTCGAACCTGGGTAGGCTGAGCCGGCAGATTTACAGTCTGCTCCCTTTGGCCACTCGGGCACACCGCCTCGGACGACGCGTTGGACCTCGTGATGAGTTCCTTGGCGACGACGTAAACAATACCTGATGGCCAGGGGTGCTCCGCCACCTGATTGATCAGCGGCCCGAGGGGGCGGCGGTGGCTAGGCTTGCGCTGTATCCCACGTATTCGACGCAAGGAGCCACACGTCATGGCCGACTCCAGTTTCGACATCGTCTCGAAGGTCGAGCGGCAGGAGGTCGACAACGCCCTCAACCAGGCCGCCAAGGAGATCTCCCAGCGTTACGACTTCAAGGGCACGGGCGCCTCGATCTCGTGGTCGGGCGAGAAGATTCTGATGGAGGCGAACGGCGAGGAGCGCGTCAAGGCCATCCTCGACATCTTCCAGTCCAAGCTGATCAAGCGCGGCATCTCGCTGAAGTCGCTGGACGCCGGCGAGCCGCAGCTCTCCGGCAAGGAGTACAAGATCTTCGCCACGATCGAGGAAGGCATCTCCCAGGAGAACGCCAAGAAGGTGGCGAAGATCATCCGCGACGAGGGCCCCAAGGGCGTCAAGGCGCTGGTCCAGGGCGACGAGCTGCGGGTCAGCTCGAAGAGCCGGGACGACCTGCAGGCCGTGCAGGCTCTGCTGAAGGGGCAGGACTTCGACTTCGCGGTGCAGTTCGCGAACTACCGGTAATCAACTGACCCGACCGGCAAGGACGTTGCCGGGCGGTCCGCGCAGAACGCAACGGGGGCACATCGCCGAGGACGGCCTCGACGGCGGCCCTCGTTGTGTCTTCGCCGGCCGGCCACGGACGTGCGTACGGGTGAGGGCCGGCCTCCGTCCACCGGGCCGAACTCGCCGCCGTGAACACCGGCAGGACGCTGCGCGGTCACCCCGGGGGGAAGTTCACCCGGCAGGTTCGCAGGCCTGGGCAGGAACGGGTTCACGCGTCCCGGCCGGCAGTGCCCTCGCGAGCGCCCCCGCGCCGATCCAGCCGGTCAGAACCATGGCGATCCCCGTGGGGAGCAACGCCCATCCCGCAAGATCGCCGGAGTCGGCCCCGCCGGCCAAAAGGCTGCTCCCGACAGCGGCGCCCGCGGCGGAACCGAGGTACATGGCTGCCATCTGGAAGGCGATGACCGCCATCGCCCGGTCCGGGCGGTCCCGCGTGAGTGCTTGCTGCAGGGTCGGCACGGTGGCCCAGCCGGCAGCTCCCCACAGGACCGCGGCGATCAGCCACACGGCCGGGGCGGAGAAGATCCGGACCGCGCCGAAGCTCACGGCGAGTGTCGCCGGCAGGACCAGCAGCAGCACCCCGGGGCCGTACCTGTCCAGGGGCTTGCCGATCAGCGCGGCCCCCGTGACGCCGCCGATGCCCCACGCCCACACCAGGGCGAAGCCCCAGTCCCGAAGACCTCGGGCGTCCGCCATCGGAAGCAGGTAGGTGTACAGGCCGAGGCTGGCCATGCCGAGCAGGAACGCCGCGACGATTCCGGCGGCGGTCCTGCCCGAGCGCAGCACCCCGAAGACCGGCGCACCACGCCTCGTGGGCAAGGCCGGCAGCGTGTGGGCGCGGGCGGCGAGGGCGATCATGCTGAGCACGCCGACGGCGACGACCAGGGCCATGGTCCAGCGCCAGCCCAGGTGCTCCCCGATCAGCATGCCCACGGGCACCCCCGCGACCGTACCCGTGGACAGGCCGAAGGTGACCATCGCCATCGCCCGGCCGCGTTCGCGATCGGCGACCATCGCGGCGGCGGTCGCGGTCGCGACCGCGGTGAGGATGCCCGCGCCCACGCCCGCGACGACGCGGGACGCGAGGAACAACCCGACTCCCGGCGCCACGACGGTGATGAGGTTTCCGAGGTTGAACACGCCGAGCGCGATCAACAGTGCTCGCGCGGTACTGCCACGGGTGAGCCGTCCGGACAGCAGCGGCCCGGCCACGGCGTACGCGGCGGTGAAGGCGGTCACCCCGAGGCCGACCACCGCGACCGTCGTCACCAGCGAGTCGGCGATCGACGGCAGCACCCCGGCGAGGACGTAGGCGTCGATGCCGAGCGCGACGGCGGCGGCGACCAGCGGCCACACCTTGCGGATCACGCGTCCCCCTCCTCGTCCACATCCGCCGGGTAGCCGTTCAGGACGGTCCGGATCAGGCCGGGGAACCGGGCCTCCAGATCGTCCGTACGCAGCCGGATCATGCACTTGCGCCCCTCGGCGCGGACGAACACGATCCCAGACTCACGCAGCAGGCTCGTGTGGTGTGTGAGCGTCGACCGCGGCAGGTCCGGGCCGAGCTCGATGCTGTCGACCTCGCCGCGCTCGACGAGCGTGCGGACCATGCCCAGCCGCAGCGGCTCGCTGAGTGCGAACAGCACCCTGGGCATCGCGATCTCTGACGTCTCCGGATGCTGGTACACCCTTACGGCAGCCATGCCGCCTCCCCATCGTTCGAAATATCTCGCACAAAAATAGTGCGACAATTTCCGCACAGTCAAGCCGGACGAGATGTACGGCTGAGGTGCACGGCTTGCGACTGAGGTGTACGACCGAGGCGTACGGCTGAGTCATACGACGCGCACGGAAGTGCCGACGCCGCCGGTGTCTCCGCGTCTCTCTCCGTACTCCCGGCCCAGGGGTGCGGGTGCGATGTCCGAATACCGCCGGTGGTCGTACGGCGAGTGGGCGCAGACTGGCCGTACGGCCGTACCGACCGGGGAAGTGAGAAGGCATGACGACGACGGTGTACGCGCGGGTGGAGAGCCCGCTGGGCGAGCTGCTGCTGGTCGGCGAGGCGCCGGCGGGCGGGCCGGATACGGCCGGAGGCGCCGGAGTCCGGCTGCTCTCGCTGTCGATGCCCGGCCAGAAGGGCGGCGCGGTCGTCCAGGACGGCTGGCAGCACGCCCCCGAGGCGTTCGGGGAGGTCGCCCGGCAGTTGGAGGCGTACTTCGCGGGGCGCTCGACGCGGTTCGACGTGCCGTTGGCCAAGGGGGCGGGCACGGAGTTCCAGCGGCGGGTCTGGGCGGTGCTGGAGTCGATCCCGTACGGGAGCACGGTGTCGTACGGGGAGGTCGCGGCCCAGGTCGGGGCGGCGGGCGCGGGGGTGCGGGCCGTGGGCACGGCGATCGGGCGCAATCCGCTGCTGGTCGTACGGCCGTGCCACCGCGTGATCGGGGCGGACGGGGCGCTGCGGGGGTACGCGGGCGGGCTGGAGCGGAAGAAGCTGCTGCTGGGGATCGAAGGCGGGGCGGGCTGAGCCGTGGCGCACGGGCTTCCGCCGTCCTCGGACGGGCTGTTCCGGCGGCCGCGCAGGGTCATCGCGCCGGGCGCCGTCCATGTGCCGGAATGGCTGCCGGTGGAGCGGCGGGCGGAGTTGGTGGCGGCGTGCCGCCGGTGGGCGCGGGGACCGGTCCCGTTGCGCCACACCGCGCTGCCGGGCGGCGGGGTGATGTCGGTGCGGACGGTGTGCCTGGGGTGGCACTGGCAGCCGTACCGCTACGCGCGTACGGCCGACGATGTCAACGGCGCCCGGGTGGCCGCGTTCCCGGACTGGCTGGGCGATCTGGGGCGGGCGGCGGCGGCCGAGGCGTACGGGGACGAGGGCGCGGCGGAGGCCTTCGCACCGGATACCGCGCTGATCAACTTCTATGGCGACGCCGCGCGGATGGGGATGCATCAGGACAAGGAGGAGCGGTCGGGCGCTCCTGTGGTGTCGTTGAGCATCGGGGCGACATGTGTGTTCCGCTTCGGGAACACGGAGGGGCGTGGACAGCCCTATACGGATGTGGAGTTGGCGTCGGGGGACCTGTTCGTCTTCGGCGGGCCGTCGCGTTTCGCGTTCCACGGGGTGCCGAAGGTGTATGCGGGACCGGCCGACCCGGCCCCGGGGCTGCGGGCCGGCCGGTTGAATCTGACGTTGCGGGAGACCGGGATGACGTCACGGGACGTGCGGTAGAGGCGGTGTGCGCCCCGCGCCTGCGGGCCCTGGTGCGCGCCCCGGGTCAGCGGCGTTCGCGGGAGTTGCCGAACAGCAGCCGGTAGGCGATGAGCAGGACCAGTGAACCGGCGATGGCGGCGATCCAGGTCGCGGTGTCGTAGAAGTCGTTGCTGATGGGGCGGTCGAGGAATTTGCTGGACAGCCAGCCCCCGACGAAGGCCCCGGCGATGCCGATGAGGGTGGTGCCGATGATGCCGCCCGGGTCGCGTCCCGGGAGGAGGATTTTGGCTATGACTCCGGCGAGCAGCCCAAGAATGATCCAACTGATGATGCCCATGTCGCTGCACCTACCCCTAGTTTCGTCTTGGAACCCTGGACGCCGGGGGCGTGCGTTTCGGTTGCCGGGGGCGTCCGCCGGGGTCGGGACGGACGCCGCCGGCCGGTGGTGCTGAGGAGCGGGCTACCGGGTGGCGAAGGGCTGGTCCGTGCGGACGATCTCCTTGCCGAAGGGCATGAGGGAGACGGGGATCAGCTTGAAGTTGGCGATGCCCAGGGGGATGCCGATGATCGTGATGCACAGCGCGATGCCGGTGGTGATGTGGCCGAGGGCGAGCCACCATCCGGCGAGGATCAGCCAGAGGACGTTCCCCACGCAGGAGGGCGAGCCGGCGTCCCGGCGGTCGACGACGGTGTAGCCGAACGGCCAGAGGGCGTAGACGCCGATCCTGAAGGCGGCGAGCCCGAAGGGGATGCCGATGATGGTGATGCAGAGCAGAAGGCCCGCCACCAGGTAGCCGAGGAACATCCAGAATCCGCAGAGGATCAGCCAGATGACGTTCAGGATGGTTTTCACGGGCGATGACCTGCCATCTGTTCTAGTCGGGCGACGCGTTCCGCCATCGGCGGGTGGGTGGAGAACATTCTCGCCATCCCCTGGCCCGGACGGAATGGATTCGCGATCATCATGTGGCTCGCGGTCTCGATCCTCGGCTCGGCCGGCAGCGGGAGCTGTTTCGTCCCGGCGTCGAGCTTGCGCAGGGCACTGGCGAGAGCCAGTGGGTCGCCGGTGAGCTGGGCCCCGGAGGCGTCGGCCTCGTACTCGCGGGAGCGGCTGACGGCGAGCTGGATGACGGACGCGGCGAGCGGCCCCAGGATCATGATCAGGAGCATGCCGAGGAGGCCGGGCCCCTCGTCGTCGTTTGAGCGGCCCACCGGGATGAGCCAGGCGAAGTTGACCAGGAACATCACGACGGAGGCGAGGGCTCCGGCGACGGACGAGATGAGGATGTCCCGGTTGTAGACATGGCTGAGCTCGTGGCCGAGGACGCCGCGCAGCTCGCGTTCGTCGAGGATCTGGAGGATGCCCTCGGTGCAGCAGACGGCGGCGTTGCGCGGGTTGCGGCCGGTGGCGAACGCGTTGGGCGCCTGCGTCGGGGAGATGTAGAGGCGCGGCATGGGCTGACGGGCAGCCGTGGAGAGCTCGCGGACGATGCGATACAGCTGCGGCGCCTCGAATTCGCTGACGGGGCGGGAGCGCATGGCTCGCAGGGCGAGCTTGTCGCTGTTCCAGTACGCGTAGGCGTTGGTGCCGACGGCTACCAGGAGCGCGACGACGAGGCCCGTACGTCCGAAGAAACTGCCGATGACGATGATGAGTGCGGACAGTCCCCCGAGGAGTACGGCGGTCTTCAGCCCGTTGTGCCGGCGGTGCACGGTACGCCCTCCAAGTGGTGCAGCAGGGGAACCCTTTGCATGGTGGTGCTCCACTCTCCAGTGGAGCCTCCCGTACTGGTCAACGCCAGGCGAGAGGAGCTAGTTCCCTTGTGCGTGCGGCCGGAGGGCGGAAGCCGTGCCGCGTGTTCACGCCGGTCAGGCCCCCGTCCCCGTACGGAGTGGCGCTGGGCCGTACGGGTGGCGGGGCGTCTTCGTGGTGCGGTGGTGAGGTGGTGCGAAGTGCCGCTGTGCGGTCGGTGCTGCGGTGCGACCGGTGTTGCTGTGCGGTCAGTGCCGCTGTGTGGTCAGTGCTGCTGCGCGGTTCAGTGCTGCTGCGCGGGGAGCTTGGTGAGGGAGAGCGCCTCGGCGTCGGGCTCGACCTCGCTGGTGCAGTGGCCGCAGCGGGAGGCGACGGCGGGGATCTCGCTGTAGCAGCGCGGGCAGTCGCGGAGGGCGGCCTTGATGTCGACGGCCTCTTCCTGCTCCTTGGTGAAGCGGTTCTGCACCTTGGCCATGGGGACCACCACGCAGAAGTAGAGGACCGCGGCAGTGATCAGGAAGGCGATGGCGGCGCTGATGAAGAGGCCGTAGGGGAACACGACGCCGTCGACCTTGTAGGAAGCCTTGCTGAAGTCTCCGGTGCCACGGGTGGCGAGGCCGATCAGCGGGGTGATGAAGGCGTTGCTGAAACCCGTGACGACGGCGGTGAAGGCGGCGCCGACGGCGAGACCGATCGCCATCGAGATGACGTTCCCGCGCAGGATGAAGTCCTTGAACCCGTTCAGCACTGCTCTCTCTCCTCTTGTCCCGACACGTCCACGTCGATTACGTGACGTATGCCGCCAAGACCATGCCCTGTGGCGGGGGCCGTGGGCAAACCGATCTTGCGGCTCCGGAAGGGCTCAGAAGAGGCTCACGGCGGCGACGCGCAGGACGGCCTGCGGGACCCCGGAGAGCAGGATTCCGGCGGCGGCGGTAAGGGCGATCGCCGTGGTGAGAGGGGTGGGGGCCCGGAATCGGCGCGGCGGGGCGGAGGCCGGGGTTCCGGTGTCCGTCCCGCCCGTTCGCCGGGCTTCGTCCGGCGAACGGAAGAGAATCGCGGTCCACTGAAGGTAGTAGTAAAGGGCGATCACCACGTTGACGGCCATGACCACGGCGAGCCAGCCGAGGCCCGCGTCGACCGCCGCGGAGAAGACGGTGACCTTCGCGAAGAGCCCGATGATGCCGGGCGGCAGTCCGGCGAGGCAGAGCAGGAAGAAGCCGAGCGCCAGAGCCGCCAGGGGCCGGGTGGCGTACAGGCCCCGGTAGTCGGAGAGCCGGTTGCCGGGGTGCGTACGGGCGACGAGGGCGGCGACCGCGAACGCGCCCAGGTTCACGACGGCGTACATGAGGGCGTACGCCACCGTGGAGCCGATCTGTTCGCCGGTGGAGTACGCGGCGGCGGCGATCGGGACCAGAAGGTAGCCGGCCTGGGCGACCGAGGACCATGCGAGGAGGCGGACGGCACTGCGGGCGCGGGCGGCGTTCTGGCGGAGGGCCGCGACGTTGCCGACGGTCATGGTGAGCGCGGCGACGACGGCGAGTGCGGGCCCCCAGACGTCGGCATAGGAGGGGAACGCGATGACGGTCACCAGGATGAGCCCCGAAAACCCGACGGCCTTCCCCACTACGGAGAGGTAGGCGGCGATCGGGAGGGGCGCGCCGACATAGGTGTCGGGGACCCAGAAGTGGAAGGGCGCGGCGGCGGTCTTGAAGGCGAAGCCGACAAGGGTGAGGGCGACACCGGTCTTGGCGAGGGTGTCGAGAACCGGAGGCACGTCGTCGAGGCGGGCGGCGATCTCGGTGAGGTGCAGGGTGCCGGTGGTCGCGTACACGAAGCTGACGCCGAGCAGCATGACGGCGGTGGCGACGACGGAGGAGAGGAAGAACTTCAGCGCGGCCTCGGAGGAGCGCCGGTCACCGCGCTTGATGCCGACGAGGGCGAACGCGGGCAGCGAGGCGACTTCGAGGGCGACGACGAGCGTGGCGAGGTCGCGGGAGGCGGGCAGCAGGGCGGCCCCGGCGGCGGAGGCCAGGAGCAGGAACCAGTACTCCCCCGCAGGCAGCTTGCGGGTGTCGTCGAGCGAGAGCAGGACGGTGAGGAACGCGCCGCCCAGGACGAGGGCCTGGATGACGACGGTGAAGTGGTCGGCGGTGTAGCTGCAGGCCTGGGCGCCGGTGGTGACGCAGAAGGTCGAACGGTCCCCGGCCCGCAGGGGGACCAGGAGCGCCAGGGCTGCGGCGAGGGCGGTGAGGGCGCCGTAGCCGAGGAGCTGTTTGCGGTGCGCGGGCAGGAACAGGTCGGCGACCAGGACGACCAGGGCGGCCAGCGCCGTGAGGGTGGGGGGCGCGATGGCGAGCCAGTCGATGGACTGGACGACGCTGGGGGCGTCGGTCGCGGTGGTGAGGAGGCCCGGGGCTTCGGCCGCGGCGGTCTGCTCGATGAGGCTTCCGGCGGTGGTGCCGATGTCCACGGTCACGACTTGCCTCCTGCGAGGAGCTGCTGCACGGCCGGGTCGGTGAGGCCGAGGAGGACGGCGGGCCAGAGGCCGGCGAGGACGGTGAGCGCGGCGAGCGGGGTCCAGGCGACGGCTTCGTACGTCTGGATGTCGGCGAGCTGCGGCGTGGTGGCGGCGGTCCGGGCTCCGGCGGGCCGGGACGGCTGGGGGCCGTCCGCCGCTTGCGGGGCAGCCGGGGCGTGCGCGGCCTGCTCGTCGGGCGACAGCCGGGGGTGGGGCGGGTGCTCGCCCATGCAGACGCGGCGGACGACGATGAGCATGTACGCGGCGGTGAGCAGGGTGCCGAACGCTCCGATGGCCATGAAGGTGCGGAACGCGGGGCGGCTGAGGCCTTCGGCGGGGCTGTACGCGCCGAACAGCGTGAGCATCTCGCCCCAGAATCCGGCGAGTCCGGGCAGGCCGAGCGAGGCGACGGCGGCGAAGGCGAGCAGCGCGCCGAGGCGGGGCGCCCGGCCGTAGAGGGCGGCCCCGGTCGCTCCGGCGAGGGTGTCGAGGTCGGCGGTGCCGTAGCGGTCCTTGATGGCGCCGACGAGGAAGAACAGCAGGCCGGTGATGAGTCCGTGGGCGATGTTGGCGAAGAGCGCGCCGTTGACTCCGGTGGGGGTCATGGTGGCGATGCCGAGCAGGACGAAGCCCATGTGGCCGACGGACGAGTAGGCGATGAGCCGCTTGAGGTCGCCCTTGGCGCCGGTACGGGCCAGCGCCAGGCAGGCGAGGGATCCGTAGACGATGCCGACGACGGCGAACGCGGCGAGGTAGGGCGCGAAGGTCCGCATGCCGTCGGGTGCGATAGGGAGCAGGATCCGGACGAATCCGTACGTTCCCATCTTGAGCAGGACGCCCGCGAGGAGCACCGACCCCACGGTGGGGGCGGCGGTGTGGGCGTCGGGGAGCCAGCTGTGCAAGGGCCACATCGGGGTCTTCACGGCGAGGCCGAGACCGATCGCGAGTACGGCGATGACCTGCACGGACGTGGTGAGGCCCCGGCCGTTGTCAGTGGCGAGTGCCACCATGTCGAAGGTGCCGCTCTTCAGCCCGATGAGGAGGAGGCCCAGCAGCATGATGACCGAGCCGAGCAGGGTGTAGAGGATGAACTTCCAGGCGGCCGCCTGCCGTTGGCCATCGCCCCAGCGGGCGATGAGGAAGTACATCGGGATGAGGACCATCTCGAAGGCGAGGAAGAAGAGCAGCAGGTCGAGGACGGCGAAGGTGGCGAGGGTGCCGGATTCCAGGACGAGGACGAGGGCGACGAAGGCCTTCGGTGAGGGGCCCGCGGGCAGCTTGAAGTAGCTGTACAGCGCGCAGAGGAAGGTCAGCAGCGCGGTCAGGACCAGGAGGGGGAGCGAGATGCCGTCGATGCCGAGGTGGATGCGGACGTCGAGCGCCGGGATCCAGCTGATGTCGGTGGTCGCCTGCATCGTGGCGGGGTGGTCGTGGTCGAAGCCGGCGGCCAGGACGACCGCGGCGATGAGGACGGCGCCGGTGACGGTCACACCGTGGCGGAGCACGGCCTGGTCGGGGTTCTTCCCCTTGAGTCCGGGCGGGGCGGGGAGCAGGGCCGCGACGGCGCCGAGGAGCGGGGCGACGACGACGAACGCCAGAAGGAACTGCATCACGGACGCACTGATATCGATCACGGTCACGACCCCGCGTTGACGTTGGCGAAGACGACGGCGGCGATCGCCAGGACGAGGGACCCGGCGAGCAGGGCGCTGACGTAGGTCTGCACGTTGCCGGTCTGGGCCCGGCGGACAGCGGTGCCGAGGAGGCGCGTGACGGCGCCCGATCCGTTGACGTAGGTGTCGACGACCTCGCGGTCCAGGAAGCGGACCAGACGGGCGGCTCCCTGGACGGGCCGGACGAACAGCACCGTGTAGAGGGCGTCGAGGTGGAAGCCGGTGACCGCGTGACGGTGCAGGGGCCCGAGGAGGAGCCTGCCGGGGTCGGCCGGGTCGGGGGCGTCCGCGATGGTGCCGTAGACGGCGGTGTGGGACGTCATGGCCTCGGCTTCGACGAGAGCGGGTTCGGCACCGGGGTGGGCGACGACGGCGCCGATGGGGGTGCGGGCGGCGAGGGCGGTGGTGTGCCGCCATGCGCCGTAGGTGACGAGCCCGCCGGCCAGGCCGACGCCGGTGGACACGACGGCGGTGGTGAGGGACGGCGTGAGGCCGTGCCCGTCGAACCAGTCGCCGATCACACCGGCGGTGAGGCCGAAGCCGATGGTGGGGGCGGCCAGGATCCACAGGACGGAGGTCATGGCGTGGGGCTGCCTGCCGTGGTCGGGGGCTTCGGCGCCGCGCCCGCGGAAGGCGAGGAGCCAGAGACGTACGGCGTAGGCGGCGGTGAGGACGGCGGCGAGGAGCCCGGCGATCAGGATCGTCCAGCCCGCGGCGGCCGGGGCGACGGTCCGCTCCCCCAGGGCGGTGTGCTCGGCGGCCACGAGGACGGCTTCCTTGGAGAAGAAGCCGGCGAACGGCGGGATGGCGGCCAGGGCGAGGAGGGCGACGGTCATCGTCCAGTAGGCGTCCGGGATGCGGCGGGCGAGGCCGCCCATCCGGGACATGGCGGCCAGTGAGTTGGTGCCCGCGGCATGGATGACGACGCCCGCGGCGAGGAAGAGGACGGCTTTGAACGCACCGTGCGAGATCAGGTGGAAGACGGCGGCGCCGCGGTCGCCGACGGCGAGGGCGCCCGACATGTAGCCGAGCTGGCCGATGGTCGAGTAGGCGAGGACGCGTTTGATGTCGTCCTGGGCGAGGGCGGCGAGCCCGGACCCGATCATCGTGACGGCGGCCATCACGGCGAGGACGACGAGCGCCGCGCCGGAGGCCGCGAAGACGGGCAGCAGGCGGGCCACGAAGTAGATGCCGGCGGCGACCATCGTCGCGGCGTGGATGAGCGCGGAGACGGGGGTGGGGCCGGCCATCGCGTCGGGCAGCCAGGTGTGCAGGGGGAACTGGGCGGCCTTGCCCGCGACGCCCGCGAGGAGCAGCAGGGCGATGAGGGTGGGGTGGTCGACTCCGCCGTTGCCGACGGCGGCGAGGATCTTGGTGATCCGGAAGCTGCCGGTGTCGGCGGCGAGCGCGAACAGACCGATCAGGAAGGGGATGTCGCCGAGCTTGGTGACCAGGAAGGCCTTGAGGGAGGCGGCACGGGCCTCGGGCGTCTCCCAGTAGTGGCCGACGAGGAAGTACGAGCAGATGCCCATGATCTCCCAGCCGACCAGGAGCACCATCAGGTCGCCGGAGTAGACGACCAGGAGCATCGCGGAGGTGAAGAGGGAGACGAGAGCCGCGTAGGAGGGGTAGCGGGCGTCGTCGCGGAGGTAGGCCGTGGAGTAGAGCTGTACGCAGGTGGCGACGACGGTGACGAGTACGGCGACCAGGACGGCGAACCCGTCGAGGTGCAGCGCCAGATCGATCGGGACCGAGCCGGTGGGCGTGAGCTGGATCGCGGCGTCGATGGCCCGGCCGCCGCCCTGGCGGACGGCGACGATCACGGCGAGTACGGCCGCGGTGAGGGTCGGAAGGATCGCCAGCGGGCGGACGAAGCCGGGGGCGGTGCGGCCGACGGCGAGCCCGGCGAAGGCGCCGAGGAACGGGAGGAGGGGGACCAGGGCGGCGAGGGTCGTGGTGGTCACGTGGTGGCCTCTGCCTTCTTCGTCTTCCCGGTGTTCCTGCCGTTCCCGTCGCTCCCGTCGTTCTTGTCCCCTTCACCGGGAAGCGTCTCGGCGTCGTCGGGGAGCGTCTCGGCGTCGTCGGTCTCGGCGGTGTCGCGGAGCCGGTCGATATCGGAGCTGCCCCGGTTGCGGTAGACGGCCAGGACGATCGCGAGGCCGATGCCGATCTCGGCGGCGGCGATGGCGATGGTGAATAGCGTGAGGGCCTGGCCGGAGTGGAGGGTGTCGCGGAGCCAGACGTCGAAGGCGACGAGGTTGAGGTTGACGGCGTTGAGCATCAGCTCGACGGACATCAGGACCAGGATCGCGTTGCGGCGGGCGAGGACGCCGTAGAGGCCGATGCAGAAGAGGAGGGCGGCGAGCACGGCGGGATAGGCGAGGTGCATCAGCTCTGCTCCTCCTGCCCGGATGTGCCGGACGAGGCGGGCGGGCCGGACTTCGACGTCCTGGGCTTGGCCGTGCCGTTCGTGCCGGGGCGGACCGTGGTGTCCGTGTCGCGCTTGCGGGACAGGACGATCGCGCCGACGAGGGCGGCGAGCAGCAGGACGGAGAGCGCCTCGAAGGGCAGGACCCAGTTCCGGAACAGGAAGGCGCCGGTGACTTCGGTGGAGCCCTGGGCCGGCCCGTCGAGGTCGATCCAGGTGGTGCGGAAGGCGTCGGCCACGACCCAGACGAGGGCCGCCGCCGCGGCGGCGGCCACCCCGAGGGCGACCCATCGGTTGCCCGAATCGGCGTCCGGGGAGCGGCCGATGGGGGCCCGGGTGAGCATCAGGCCGAAGAGGAGGAGGACGACGATGGAACCGACGTAGATCAGTACCTGGACCCAGGCGATGAACTCAGCGGTGAGCAGGAGGTACTCGACGGCCAGCCCGCCGAGCGCCACGACGAGCCAGAGCGCTGCGTGCACCAGCTGCCTGGTCGTGACGGTGATGACGGCGGCGCCGAGGGTGGCGAGGCCGACGAGGAGGAACGCGATCTCGACGCCGGAGGGGGAGAGGAAGCCGGGGTGGTCGCCCGCGGCAGCGGTGGCAGTGGAGGTGGCGGCCGTGGAGGTGGCGGTGAGCAAAGAGGGCGCGGTGTGAAGCATCACGAGGTCCCTCCCTTCTCGTCCGACGGTTCCTGCTGTTCCCGCAGTTCCTGCTGCTCTCGCTGCTCCTGTGCCCGTTGGGCTGCGAGTTTGTCCGCGGCCTTGCGGGCGGCGGCGATCTCCTTCGGTTCCTCGGCCCCGGGGTCGAGTGCGGGCGGCTCCGGCACGGTCCACATCCATGCGCGGAGCTTGTCGCGCTCATGGGTGAGTTCGTGGATGTCCGTCTCCGCGTACTCGAACTCGGGCGACCAGAACAGCGCGTCGAAGGGGCACACCTCGATGCAGATGCCGCAGTACATACAGAGGGAGAAGTCGATGGCGAAGCGGTCGAGGACGTTCCGGCTGCGCTCACGTCCGCCGGGGGCGGCGGGCGGCGACGTCTCCTTGTGGGAGTCGATGTAGATGCACCAGTCGGGGCACTCACGGGCGCAGAGCATGCAGACCGTGCAGTTCTCCTCGAACAGCCCGATGACACCGCGGGAGCGGGGCGGGAGTTCGGGCTGGGTGTCCGGGTACTGCGCGGTGACGGTCTTCCTCGTCATCGTGCGCAGGGTGACGGCAAGGCCTTTGGCCAGGCCGGATCCAGGGATCGGGGGCATCAGTTGATCGCCACCTTCACGATGCCGGTGAGCGCGATCTGCGCGAGGGCGAGCGGGACGAGGGTGGTCCAGGCGAGCTTCTGCAACTGGTCCTCACGCAGGCGCGGATAGCTGACGCGCAGCCAGATGATGACGAACGCGAGGAGGGCGGTCTTGAGGAGGGTCCAGAGCCAGCCGAGCCCGTCGGCGCCGAACGGGCCGTGCCAGCCACCGAGGAAGAGGACGGTGGTCAGGGCGCACAGGATGACGATGCCCGCGTACTCGGCGAGGAGGAACAGGGCGAAGCGCAGACCGGTGTACTCGGTGTACGCGCCGAAGATGATCTCGGAGTCGGCCACCGGCATGTCGAACGGCGGGCGCTGGAGTTCGGCGAGACCGGCCACGAAGAAGACCAGGGCGCCGACGATCTGCCAGGGCAGCCACCACCACTCGAAGGCGTCGAGGATGCCGGTGAGTGAGACCGTCCCGGCCGCCATGGCCACGGAGGCGGCGGCGAGGAGCATCGGCAGCTCGTAGGAGAGGAGTTGCGCGGCGGTACGGAGGCCGCCCAGCAGGGAGAACTTGTTGGCGGAGGCCCAGCCCGCCATGAGCGAGCCGAGGACGCCGATGCCCATGACGGCGAGCACGAAGAAGATGCCCGCGTCGATGACCTGGCCGACCGCGCCGTCGCCGGGGCCGACGGGGATGACCACGAGGACGAGGAGGTACGGGAGGAGGGCGACGGCGGGGGCGAGCTGGAAGACACGGCGGTCGGCGGCGGCCGGGACCACGTCCTCCTTCTGCGCGAACTTCACGCCGTCCGCGACGAGCTGCGCCCAGCCGTGGAAGCCGCCCGCGTACATGGGGCCCAGGCGGCCCTGCATGTGGGCCATCACCTTGTGCTCCGTCTGACCGACGAGGAGGGGGGCGACGAGGAAGACGCCGAAGATGACGGCCAGACGGAGGGCGACGTCGAGAGCATCGTTCACTCGGGATCGCCTCCGGCGGGGTGGTCTGGGGCGGGGCGCCCCGGGGCGGGGTTCTCTGGGGCAGGAGTGGGCTTGTCGGGCGCGGGCTCGTCAGGGGTGGGGGTGGGTTCGTCCGTGGGTGCGGGCTCACTTTCGGACTCGGCGGCGTCGCTGGGGGTGGGGCCGCTGCGCGGGGTCTCTCCCCTGCCCGCCCCTTCCCGAACCGGGGGCTCCGCACCCGTACCCCCGCTCCTCGAACGCCGGAGGGGCTGAGTCGAGTCCGGGAACACGGCCTCTGCGCCCCCGTCGCCGTCGTCGCTGTCGTCGCCCCCGTCGCCCCCCGGAGCGTGGGGCGGCTGCGGGGCGTCGGCCGGCTTCGTGGTGCCGGGTTCGTCGAAGGCCGGCCGGGCGTCATGCCACGGGGCGTCCGTGCTGCGCACCCGGGGCGGAAGCCCTGAGGCGTCCCCGGGCGCGCCCGACGCCGGACGCTGGCTGGCCGAGCCGTCCGATGCGGACCGGAAGCGGCGAGCCGGGCGGGCCGGAGCCGGCGTCGACGCGTCCGGCCCCGGACGCTGACTGGCCGAACCGTCCGATGCGGACCGGGAGCGGCGGGCCGGGGCGGTCGGGGGCGCCGCAGGGTCGTCCGGGGGGGCGTCCGGGGGCAACTGCTGGCCGGCCGAGCCCTCGGACGCCGACCGGGAACGGCGCGGGCGGGTCGTCGGGGCCGCCTGCGGGGGCGTGGCGGCCGGCGGCTGCGCGGTCGCCGAAGGCGCCTGCGGGGGTGCGGATGCCTCTGAGGGCGCGGATGCCTCCGGCGTCGCGGGGGCCTCCGGTCCGGTCATCGTGGAGGTCTCCGGGCCGTTCGCCGCAGAGGCTGTCGGGCCCGTCGCCGTGGAGGCATCCGGGCCACTCGCCGTGGGAACCTCCGCACCGGTCACCGCAGGGGCATCCGTACCGGTCACCGTGGGGGCCTCCGGGCCGTTCGCCGTGGGCCGTTGTGCCGCCGAGCCCTCGCCCGCCGTGCGGGTGCGGCGGGGCGGGCGGTCGGCTGCGGGGCGCGCGGCTCGGGCCGGGCGGGCGGCGGCCGGGGGAAGTTGGCCCTTCAGGGGGCCCCATTCGTTCGGGTCGGGCACCCCGGGCGGGAGCATCGCGCGACGCTTGGGTCCGGTGTGCCCCTCCGCCGGCTCCCCCGGTTCCTTCGCCCCGGGCCAGGCCTTGGCGACGCGCGCGGCCAGGACGAAGTCCTTACGCAGCGGGTGGCCCTCGAAACCTTCCGGCAGGAGCAGCGGTACGAGATGGGGGTGGCCCTCGAACGCGACGCCGAACATCTCGTGCGTCTCGCGCTCGTGCCACGCGGCGCCCGCGTAGACGTCGATGGCGCTGGGCAGGACGGCCGCTTCGTGCGGCACGGTCGTCCGTACCAGCAGCCGCCGCACCGTACCCGTGCCCAGGGCCGCGACATGGGCGCAGACGCGGAAGCCGGCGCCCGGTTCGTCCACGGCGCTGAGCCAGTCGAAGTAGCTGCACCCGAGTTCGTCACGGGCGGTCCGGAGCGCGGTGAGCCAGGTGGCGGCGGGGACGTCGACGGTCAGCAGGTCGTACGCCGACTCCGCCGTGGCCTCGTCGCCGAACAGGTCGGTGACCGCGTCCGGCAGCCGGTCGTAGGCCTCGGCTGCGGATTCCGCGTGCTGGTCGCGCTCGCTCATCGCTGCCCCTCCCCCGGCGCCGAAGCCTCGGTCGACGTCGGCTTCGAGGCCTGTGTCGATGCCTGTGTCGACACCGGGTTCGAGGAAGGGGTAGAGGTCGAGGAAGGAGCAGGGGTCGAGGCCGGCGCGGCGACCAGGCCGCTGCGCAGGGCCTCGGTGGACGGGCCGCCGCCCGTCTCCCCGGAGGCATACCGCTCGGCGAGGGATTCGCGCGCGATCTTCTCCTGGAGCTTGAGAATGCCCTGGAGCAGCGCCTCGGGCCGGGGCGGGCAACCGGGTACGTACACATCGACGGGGATGATCTGGTCGACGCCCTTGGTGACGGAGTACGAGTCCCAGTAGGGGCCGCCGCAGTTGGAACAGGCGCCGAAGGAGATGACGTACTTCGGTTCGGGCATCTGCTCGTACAGCCGCTTCACGGCCGGGGCCATTTTGTCCGTCACCGTGCCGGACACGATCATGAGGTCGGCCTGACGGGGGCCGGGGGCGAACGGGATCACGCCGAGCCGGATGAAGTCGTGGCGTGCCATGGACGCGGCGATGAACTCGATGGCGCAGCAGGCCAGTCCGAAGTTGAAGACCCAGAGGCTGTAGCGGCGGCCCCAGTTGAGGACCACCTTCATCGGCTCCGGTGCGAGCCGGGAGAGTACGCCGAGGCGCTTCGGCTCGGGGAGAAGCACCGGGTCGGACGGGGGCGCGGGCTGCTGCGACGCGGGGGTCGGCCGGCTCGTCAGTCCCATGCGAGGACGCCCTTCTTCCATGCGTAGAGCAGTCCCACGGCCAGGAAGCCGAGGAAGATGAACATTTCGACCAGGGTCGTCGCGCCGTATCCGGGCGCCGCGAACACCGTGGCCCACGGGAACAGGAAGATGGAGTCGACCGCGAAGATCACGTACAGGAAGGCGTAGACGTAGTAGCGGACCTGGGTGTGTGCCCAGCCCTCGCCGACCGGGTCGACGCCGCATTCGTAGGTGAGGAGCTTCTCCGGGGTGGGAACGACGGGGCGCAGCAGTCGCCCGGCCCCGAAGGCCACGGCGACGAACAGGACGCCGACCAGGGCGAGCAGGCCGATGACCGAGTAGCTCTGGAAGTACTCCGAGGCGAGTGCGGCGGGTCCGTCCACCGGTCCGCCGGACATGCCCGTCGCATCCGCCACACCGGCCACCTCCGCCACGCCGGTCACGCCGGTCACGCCGGTCACGTCCGTAACGTCGGCCACGTCCGCCCCTCGCTCCCTCGTCGTCCGCATCAGTCCTGCGTGCCTGCCTGTTCTGTACGCACGGGAGTCTAGGGCCTGCTCAACGGAGCGTAAGCAGCCGCGTCGGGCATCGGGTGGGGTTATCCCTACTTCACCCCCACCCATGAGCCCCATGGTGTGCGCGGGTGCGGACCGGCAGGCTGTGGGTATGACCATGAGCCCTTCCGTGCCGGATCCCGACCGGCTGCCGCCCGCCCGATTCGCCCTCGACCGGTGGACCTGGCGGGAGGTCGCGCATCTGCTCGCCAATCTGCCGTTGGCCGTCGTCGGGTTCGTCTACTCGGTCCTGGTGATCGCCGTCGGTGCCGCGCTCTCCGTCACGGTGGTCGGGCTGCCGCTGCTGGTCGGCGGGCTCCAGGGCGCCCGGCTGCTGGGCCGGCTGGAGCGGCGGCGGGCACGGCGGATGCTCGGCGTACGGGTCGAGGAGCCGAGTCCGCTGGCGCGCGGCCACCGGGACCAGGGGTTCTTCGTCCGGCTGTGGGCGGGGCTGAAGGACCCGGTGGGCTGGCGGGCGTTGCTGTACGGGTTCATCCGACTGCCGTGGGGGGTGCTGACGTTCGCGGTGACGCTGGCGAGCCTGCTCGTCCTGTGGCCGGTGCTGCCGTTCATCACCCGGGGGCTGACGGCGGTGGACCGGGCGATGGTGCGCGGGCTGCTGTCGCCTTCGGACGAGCTGGAGCGGCGCATCGCCGAGCTGGAGTCGGACCGGGGCGTGGTCGTGGACACCGCCGCCGCCGACCTGCGCCGGATCGAACGCGACCTGCACGACGGCGCCCAGGCCCGCCTCGTCGCCCTCGCCATGGGGCTCGGCCTCGCCAAGGAGAAGCTCACCGACGACCCCGAGGCCGCGGCCCGCATGGTCGACGAGGCACACGGCGAGGTGAAAGTGGCCCTTCAGGAACTGCGCGACCTGGCCCGCGGAATCCACCCCGCCGTCCTCACCGACCGGGGCCTGGACGCCGCACTCTCCGCGATAGCCTCCCGCTGCACGGTCCCGGTCAAGGTGTCGGTGGGGCTTCGTGGGCGTCCGGCGGAGGCGATCGAGGGCATCGCGTATTTCACCGTCTCGGAGCTGCTTCAGAACGTCAGTAAGCACAGCGGCGCACGGTCGGCCTCCGTCGACGTGTGGCGTTCGGGGGACCGGCTGATGCTCCAGGTCACGGACGACGGCGGGGGCGGGGCCCGGATGGACGGCGGTACGGGGATGGCGGGGCTCGCCGAGCGGCTCGACGCGGTCGACGGGGTGTTTCTCCTGGACTCGCCGGAGGGCGGGCCGACGACCGTCACCGCCGAGCTGCCCTGGCGCGACCGGGCCGCCTGACCGGCTGCCCCGCTGTCCGCCCCGCAGGCGGCCCGGCCCGCTCCGGCCTGCCCTGCCGCCCGAGGGGGTGGGGAAAACCCCCGGGCGGATACGGAGAGGGACCTCATGGTGCGGAAGGCCGCCGGCCAGCACCCTGGAGGGAGAACGGTCCGTGGTCGCGGGCCGCCTCCGGCGCCATCGGGCGCACGCCCCACGACCTACGCCCCACGCACAGCCCACTGAGAGACTGAGACAGAGACGGAACGGACGGGACTCATGGCCACGGCATACGGACCGGACACACGGGACCGGGAGCGGCAGTTTTCCGGCCCCGGCTTCGGGGCGAAGACCCCGGCGAAGCACTTCCTCCCGGCACCGCTGCGTGGGCCGCTGGAGGCCCGTGCCTGGCGCGAGCTGCTCTATGCGCTGCTGAGCTTCCCGCTCAGCACGGTGATGTTCGTCTTCGCGGTCACCATGACGTCGATGAGCGCGGGCCTGCTGGTCACCTTCATCGGGATACCGGTCCTTGCGGCCGGTCTCGCCGTCTGCCGGGGCTTCGGTGCGCTGGAGCGGCACCGGGCGCGCGGGTTGCTGCGGGTGGAGGTGGCGGATCCGGAGCGGGTACGGGGGAAGACCGGCGGCCCGATGTCCTGGATGGGCGCGGTCCTCAAGAGCGGGGTGTCCTGGCGGCACCTGCTGTTCACGCTGCTGCACTTCCCGTGGGCCACGTTCACCTTCGTCGTCGCGATCACGTTCTGGACGTACGGCCTGGCGGCGCTGACGTACCCGCTGTGGTTCTGGCTCTTCCCGGCGTTCGGGGAGCAGAACGGCATCCAGCTGTACGGGGACCGCACCCACCAGGAGTATCTGGACTCGCCCGGCGAGCTGGCGGTGACCGGGACGATAGGCCTCGTGCTGGTGCTGGCGGCGCCGTGGGTCGTGCGCGGTCTGCTGACGGTGGACCGGCTGATGGTCACCGGTCTGCTGGGCCCGTCCCGGCTGGCCACCCGGGTCTCCGAGCTGGAGTCGGACCGGGGTGTGGTCGTGGACACCGCCGCCGCCGACCTGCGCCGGATCGAACGCGACCTGCACGACGGCGCCCAGGCCCGCCTCGTCGCCCTCGCCATGGGGCTCGGCCTCGCCAAGGAGAAGCTCACCGACGACCCCGAGGCCGCGGCCCGCATGGTCGACGAGGCACACGGCGAGGTGAAAGTGGCCCTTCAGGAACTGCGCGACCTGGCCCGCGGAATCCACCCCGCCGTCCTCACCGACCGGGGCCTGGACGCCGCACTCTCCGCGATAGCCTCCCGCTGCACCGTGCCCGTGACGGTCGAGGTGGACCTGGACTCGCGGCCCGCGCAGGCGATCGAGGGGATCGCGTACTTCACCGTCTCGGAGCTGCTTCAGAACGTCAGCAAGCACGCCAAAGCGACTCGCGCCACGGTCGACGTGTGGCGGGCGGCCGACCGGTTGATGCTCCAGGTCACGGACAACGGCCGAGGCGGGGCGTCACCGGCCTCGGGCAGCGGCCTGGCCGGGTTGACGGAACGGCTGGACGCGGTGGACGGGGTCCTTGTGGTCGACTCCCCGGCCGGCGGCCCGACGACGGTCACAGCCGAGCTGCCCTGGCGCGGCTGACCCGAACGCGACTCCGCTCTCCTCCTCTCCCACTCCTCTCCCGCTCCTCTCCCGCTCCTCACTCTTCCTTCCTCGCCCTCACTCTCCCTCGCGCTCTCCTGCGCTCCCTCCTCTCCCCCTCTCCGCGTACGTACGCGCCCCGTCGCCCGGGTCCTCTCGGCCCCCTCGGTCCGGCGACGGGGTGTACGGCCGTCCGGGGTTTCCGGGACGGGCGGCTGTGAGCGCGTGCACGGCGTGCGGCTGTGAGTCCTGGCGGGCGGCCAGCGTGTGCCACGGGTCCTCGCACGGCCCTTCGCCCCGTCCTCGTGGGTTATCCACAGGGCCCCCGTCCGTGTCCGGGTCCTGGGATGCTTGAGCGGTCGGGGCGCGGTGCGCAGTGGTCGGGCGTGGCGCGTGCGGGGTCGCGGGGAACGCGGCATATTCAGAACAGTGGGGGACTCGCAGTCGTGGAGAACGTGGAGAACAGGGTGCGCGTGGTCATCGCCGAGGATTCGGTCCTGCTCCGGGAGGGGCTGACCCGCCTGCTCACCGACCTCGGGCACGACGTGGTCGCGGGGGTCGGGGACGCGGAGGCGCTGCTCAAGACCGTGGCGGATCTCGACGCCCAGCAGGCGCTTCCCGATGTGGTGGTCGCCGATGTGCGGATGCCGCCGACGCACACCGACGAGGGAGTACGCGCGGCGGTGCGGCTGCGGAAGGACTACCCGGACATCGGGGTGCTGGTCCTCTCCCAGTACGTGGAGGAGCAGTACGCCACCGAGCTGCTGGCGGGCAGCAGCCGCGGGGTGGGGTATCTGCTGAAGGACCGGGTGGCCGAGGTCCGCGAGTTCGTGGACGCCGTCGTCCGGGTGGCGCAGGGCGGGACGGCGCTGGACCCGGAAGTGGTGGCACAGTTGCTGGGCCGCAGCCGCAAGCAGGACGTGCTGGCCGGACTGACGCCGCGCGAGCGGGAGGTCCTCGGTCTGATGGCCGAGGGCCGGACCAACTCCGCCGTCGCGCGGCAGCTCGTAGTGAGCGACGGTGCGGTCGAGAAGCATGTCAGCAACATCTTCCTGAAGCTGGGGCTCTCACCCAGCGACGGAGACCACCGGCGCGTCCTCGCCGTGCTGACCTACCTGAATTCCTAGCAATCTGACACCCTGTCAGATACTTGCGAAGCCGGAGGCGAAGCGCGGGCCCGAGCGACCGCACGCCGGAATCGCTCCGGGAGTGCCCCAGAAGTGCTCGGGGAGTGCTCGGGGAGTGCTCGGGGAGTGCTCCGGAAGCATCGCGCGGGTCCGTGGTGTCCGGCGGCCGCCGGACGGGCATCCCTGATCAAGGGAGAGTCAAGGCGGAGCCAAGGAGAGAACAGGGGTGACCAGGGGAGAGTCGAGGGGAGGGGCAAAGGGGGCCTAGGACCAAAGACCCAGCGCACGGCCGTTTCCATCCCGCGATCGGGGGGCTTACGAAAGGTGACAAACCTTACTAAAAGGGTGTCTCAAAACAGCGTCCACCATATGATCGGTCCCTGGAGGGCCACCTACGCGGACGTAGGGTGGCCTCTGGGATCGCCGGCTGGCCGGACGGTTCCGAACCGCCGCCCCAAGGGAGGTCCAGTTCAGTGACGAGCCAGGTCAGTAGCGCGGCAGAGAAGGCCGATGAGGCCAATGACGCCGTCCTCGGGGGTCAGCGAGCCCCCCTGTCAGGTACGACGGGAACCACGGGCGGCGACGGGAAGGAGATCCGTCGCCTGGACCGGGTGATCATCCGTTTCGCGGGCGACTCGGGTGACGGTATGCAGCTCACGGGTGACCGGTTCACCTCGGAGACCGCTTCCTTCGGCAACGATCTCTCCACCCTGCCGAACTTCCCGGCCGAGATCAGGGCCCCCGCAGGCACTCTGCCAGGGGTTTCTTCCTTCCAGCTCCACTTTGCCGATCATGACATCCTCACCCCCGGCGATGCCCCCAACGTCCTGGTCGCGATGAACCCCGCCGCTCTGAAGGCGAACATCGACGACGTACCGCGCGGCGCCGAGATCATTGTGAACACCGATGAGTTCACCAAGCGGCCGATGGCGAAGGTGGGGTACGCGACCAGTCCGCTGGAGGACGGTTCGCTGGAGGCCTACAACGTCCATCCGGTGCCGCTGACGACGCTGACGCTGGAGGCGCTGAAGGAGTTCGGGCTCCCCCGCAAGGAGGCCGAGCGGTCCAAGAACATGTTCGCGCTGGGTCTGCTGTCGTGGATGTACCACCGGCCGACCGAAGGGACGGAGACGTTCCTGCGGCAGAAGTTCGCGAAGAAGCCGCAGATCGCCGAGGCGAACGTGGCCGCCTTCCGGGCCGGGTGGAATTTCGGCGAGACGACCGAGGACTTCGCGGTCTCCTACGAGGTCGCCCCGGCATCCCATGCCTTCCCCACCGGCACCTACCGCAACATCTCGGGGAACCTCGCCCTGTCCTACGGCCTGATCGCCGCCGGGCAGCTGGCGGACCTGCCGCTCTACCTGGGGTCGTATCCGATCACCCCGGCCTCGGACATCCTGCACGAGCTGTCCCGGCACAAGAACTTCGGGGTGCGGACCTTCCAGGCCGAGGACGAGATCGCCGGGATCGGTGCGGCGCTCGGCGCGGCGTTCGGCGGGGCGCTGGGCGTCACGACGACGTCCGGTCCCGGGGTGGCGCTGAAGTCGGAGACGATCGGTCTCGCGGTCTCCCTGGAGCTGCCGCTGCTGATCATCGACATCCAGCGCGGCGGACCGTCCACCGGCCTGCCGACCAAGACCGAGCAGGCCGATCTGCTCCAGGCGATGTTCGGGCGCAACGGCGAGGCCCCGGTCCCGATCGTGGCCCCGCAGACCCCGGCCGACTGCTTCGACGCCGCGATCGACGCGGCCCGGATCGCCCTGACGTACCGGACGCCGGTCTTCCTGCTCTCCGACGGCTACCTCGCCAACGGCTCCGAGCCCTGGCGCATCCCGGAGACAGCGGCCCTGCCCGATCTGAAGACTCCCTTCGCCTCCGGCCCGAACCACACCCTGGCCGACGGCACCGAGGTCTTCTGGCCCTACAAGCGCGACCCGCAGACGCTGGCCCGCCCCTGGGCGGTCCCCGGCACGCCCGGCCTCGAACACCGCATCGGCGGGATCGAGAAGCAGGACGGCACCGGCAACATCTCCTACGACCCGGCCAACCACGACCTCATGGTCCGCACCCGCCAGGCGAAGATCGACGGCATCGAGGTCCCCGACCTCCAGGTCGACGACCCGGCCGGGGCAGCGACGCTGGTGCTCGGCTGGGGGTCGACGTACGGGCCGATCACCGCCGCCGTACGCCGGCTGCGCGCCGCCGGGGAGCCCATCGCCCAGGCCCACCTGCGGCACCTCAACCCCTTCCCGAAGAATCTCGGCGAGGTGCTGAAGCGCTACGACAAGGTCGTCGTGCCGGAGATGAACCTCGGCCAGCTCGCGATGCTGCTGAGGGCGAAGTATCTGGTGGACGCCCACAGCTACAACCAGGTCAACGGAATGCCGTTCAAGGCCGAGCAGCTCGCCACGGCCCTCAAGGAGGCCATCGATGCCTGACACCGACGAACTGCGGCACAACGAACTGCTGCAGCTGGTGCCCAAGGCCGAGGCGAAGCAGTCCATGAAGGACTTCAAGTCCGACCAGGAAGTGCGCTGGTGCCCCGGCTGCGGCGACTACGCGGTCCTCGCCGCCGTCCAGGGCTTCATGCCGGAGCTGGGCCTCGCGAAGGAGAACATCACCTTCGTCTCCGGCATCGGCTGCTCCTCCCGCTTCCCGTACTACATGAACACCTACGGGATGCACTCCATCCACGGCCGCGCCCCGTCCATCGCCACCGGGCTCGCCACCTCCCGCCGCGACCTGTCCGTCTGGGTCGTCACCGGTGACGGCGACGCGCTCTCCATCGGCGGCAACCACCTGATCCACGCCCTGCGCCGCAACGTCAACCTCAAGATCCTGCTGTTCAACAACCGGATCTACGGGCTGACGAAGGGCCAGTACAGCCCCACCTCCGAGATCGGGAAGATCACCAAGTCGACGCCGATGGGATCGCTCGACGCGCCCTTCAACCCGGTGTCCCTCGCCATCGGTGCGGAGGCCACGTTCGTGGCGCGCACGGTCGACTCCGACCGCAAGCACCTCACGAGCGTGCTGCGCGCGGCCGCCGAGCACTCGGGCACCGCACTGGTGGAGATCTACCAGAACTGCAACATCTTCAACGACGGCGCTTTCGAGGTCCTCAAGGACAAGGAGCAGGCCGCCGAGGCCGTCATCCGCCTCGAACACGGGCAGCCGATCCTCTTCGGCTCCCAGGAGTCCAAGGGCGTCGTGCGCGATCCGGCCACCGGTGATCTCAAGGTCGTGGCCGTCACGGAGGAGAACCGCTCGCAGGTCCTCGTCCACGACGCCCACGCCGACTCCCCCACCACGGCGTTCGCGCTGTCCCGGATCGCCGACGCGGACACCCTGCACCACACCCCGATCGGCGTGCTGCGCAGCGTCGAGCGGCCCGTCTACGACACCCTGATGTCGGACCAGCTGGACGCCGCCGTCGAGCGTGACGGCAAGGGCGACCTCGGCTCACTCCTCGCCGGCAACGACACCTGGACGGTCGTCGGCTGAGACCGAGCGCGCCGCACACGCGCCACCACAGGCAGCGCACCGCGCACACGCACCGCACACGCGGTGCCACATGCATCGCCCGGGGCCCGGGGCCGATCCTCGACGGGATCAGGCTCGGGCCCCGTCGTATGTCTCGCGTGCCGCCTGCACCGCGTCCACCTGGCGTTCGGTCCAGCGGGCGAGCGCCCACACCTGTTCGGCCGCCTCGATGCCGAGCGGGGTGAGCCAGTAGTCCACTCTCGGCGGGATCACCGGCTTCGCGTCCCGGTGGACGAAGCCGTCGCGCTCCAGCGTCTGGAGGGTCTGGGCCAGCATCTTCTCGCTGACCCCGCCCACCGAGCGGCGCAGTTCGCTGAAGCGGTACGAACGCTCCAGCAGCGCCGCCAGGACGAGGACGCCCCAGCGGCTCGTCACATGCTCAAGGATCAGCCGGGACGGGCACATGGGCTGGTTGACGTCCGCGGCCCGCTCCGGACCCGGTCCGCTCACTCCTCGTGGACCCTTCACTCCCCGTGCTTCCTTCTCCCTCCGCGAGTCCTTCGCGCCGTGTGAGTCCTTCGCACTTACTCCCATATCAGTACCTTACTTCAAAGTGGGTACTTTCCTATAGTTAGCGCGACCCGTAGGGTCGTAACCGGAGCACAGAAGCGGACCGAACCACTAAAACCACCGAAACCACCGAAACCACCGAAACCACCGAAATCGGAGAACCCCATGAGCATCGTTGTCACCGGAGCCACTGGCGCACTCGGCCGCCTCGTCGTCGACGCCCTGCTGAGCACGGTCCCGGCCGGCGAGGTCGTCGCGGTCGTGCGCGACAAGGAGAAGGCCGCCGTGCTCGCCGCCCGGGGCGTGGAGCTGCGCATCGCGGACTACGACCGGCCCGAGTCCCTCGCCGGAGCCTTCCGGTCCGGCGACCGGGTGCTGCTGATCTCCGGCAGCGAGGTGGGCAAGCGGGTACCGCAGCACACCGCGGTCATCGATGCGGCGAAGGCGGCGGGCGTCGCCCAGCTCGCGTACACCGGCATCCTCGGCGGTCCGGACGCCGACTTCACGCTGGCCGACGAGCACCGGGCCACCGAGCAGCTGATCCTGGACTCCGGGCTGCCGTACACCTTCCTGCGCAACGGCTGGTACACGGAGAACTACACCGCCAACCTGGCCCCGGTCCTGGAGCACCGCGTGGTCGTCGCCAACGCGGGCGAGGGCCGCGTCGCCTCCGCCGCCCGAGCCGACTACGCCGCCGCCGCGGCCGCCGTACTGACCGGCGACGGCCACCTGAACACCGCCTACGAGCTGAGCGGCGACATCGCCTGGTCGCTCGCCGAGTACGCACGCCTGCTGTCCGAGGTGACCGGCGAGGAGATCACGTACAAGAACGTCCCGGCCGCCGCGCACCAGGAGATCCTGGTCGGCGCGGGACTGCCCGAGGGCTTCGCGGCGATCCTCGTCGACGTGGACGAGGCGATCGGGCGCGGGCGGCTCGCGGGGACGAGCGGCGACCTCGCCCTGCTCATCGGCCGCCCGACGACGCCCCTCGCCGAGACCGTTCGCGCCGCCCTGTCCGCCGCCTGACCTTCGACGCGCCCCCAGCTGTTCGGCCGCACCCGGCACTGTCATGAGTGTCTCCGTGAAACGGCTATGACACGGGCCCCTTCCGGCGCTACCGTCGTGCCGTCGGCGGATCCGCCGGCGCGGGCGGGCCGGGAGGGCACGTGGAGAGGAAGAACGAACAGCGGGCAGGCCTGCTGTACGGAATCGGCGCATACGGGATGTGGGGCGTCGTCCCCCTCTTCTGGCCGCTGCTGAAGCCGTCCGGGGCGATCGAGATCCTCGCCCACCGGATGGTCTGGTCGCTCGGCGTCGTCGCCGTCGCCCTGCTGGTCGTACGCCGCTGGGCCTGGATCGGCGAACTGGTACGCGATCCGCGCAAGCTGGGCCTCATATCGGTCGCGGCGGCGACCATCACCGTCAACTGGGGCCTCTACATCTGGGCCGTGAACAACGGCCAGGTCGTCGAGGCCTCGCTCGGCTACTTCATCAATCCGCTGGTCACCATCGCCATGGGCGTCCTGCTGCTGGGCGAACGGTTGCGCCCGGTGCAGTGGGCCGCGGTCGCCACGGGCCTGGTCGCCGTCCTCGTCCTGGCGATCGGTTACGGCAAGCCGCCCTGGGTCTCGCTGGTGCTGGCGTTCTCCTTCGCCACGTACGGCCTGGTGAAGAAGAAGGTGAACATGGGCGGCCTGGAGTCCCTGGCCGCCGAGACCGCCGTGCTGTTCGTGCCCGCGCTCGGCTTCCTGCTCTGGCTGGCCGCCACCGGAAAGTCGACGTTCACGGCCGGGAGCGCGGGGCACGGGTTCCTGCTCGCGGCGACGGGCATCGTCACGGCGGTCCCGTTGATCTGCTTCGGCGCGGCGGCGGTCCGGGTGCCGCTGTCCACGCTGGGGCTGCTCCAGTATCTGGCCCCGGTCTTCCAGTTCGGGCTGGGCGTCCTCTACTTCCACGAGTCGATGCCGCCCGAGCGGTGGGCCGGGTTCGCCCTGGTCTGGCTGGCACTGTCGCTGCTGACCTGGGACGCGCTGCGGACCGCTCGGCGCAACCGGGCGCTGGCGCAGAAGCTGCTGGCGACAGCGGCCGCCGCACCGGTGGCCGCCGCACCGGAGCTCGCACCCACGGTCCCGGACTCCGCACGACAAAAGATTACCTAGTTGCTTTTCTTACTTGGTTACGCTTCTCTGGTTCTGGATGGACGGCCGGAGTGGGTGACCGAAGGAGAGGCATGGGCATGACCGACGTACTTATCGTGGGGGCGGGGCCCACCGGGCTGGTGCTGGCCTGCGATCTGGCCCGGCGCGGCGTCGCCGTGCGGATCGTGGACCGGTCCCCCGCCCCGCCGCGCACCTCGCGCGCCAAGGGCCCCAACCCCAGGTCGTTGGAGATCCTGGACGATCTCGGGGTGGCCGAGGAGGTGCTCGCCGCCGGTTCGGCCCCGCTGCCGATGCTCAAGTACCGCGGCCGCCTCCCGGTCGCGGAGGCGGATCCGTGGGCGGAGTCCGCGCCGTCCCCGGGCGTTCCCTACGACCGGGGATGCCTGATCGCCCAGTGGCGGCTGGAGGGGATCCTCCGCGACCGGCTGGCCGGGTACGGCGTCCACGTCGGGCTGGGCCGCGAGGTCGTGGGGCTGGCGCAGGGGCGGGACGGGCGCGACGGTGGTCATGTCGACGTCACGTTCGCCGAGGGTCCGGCCGGGCGGGCGCGGTACGTCGTCGGCTGCGACGGCGCCCACAGCTCCGTACGGAAGCTGCTCGGGATCGGGTTCGAGGGGACCACCGACGAGGACCAGGTGATGGTCTGCGGCAATGTCGGCCTGGCCGAGGGAGCCCTGGACCGTACCCGCTGGCACCAGTGGTTCGACGAGGACGGCGCGGTCATGCTCTGCCCGATCCCCGGTACGCGCACGGACTGGTGGTTCCAGGCCGGGCCGGAGCGGGACGGGCGGGGGCGGCCGCTCGCGCCGACCGCCGACGGGTTCCGGCGGCTGCTCGCCCGTCACACCGCACTGTCCGGCGACGACCTGACGCGGGCCGAGCTGCTGTCGACGTACCGGGTCAACGTACGGATGGCGGACCGGTTCCGTGCGGGGCGGGTCTTCCTCGCGGGCGACGCGGCGCACGTGCACGCCGTCGCGGGCGGCCTCGGCATGAACACCGGCATCCAGGACGCGTTCAACCTGGGCTGGAAGCTGGGCCTGGTGCTCGCCGGTCACGCGGACGCGGAGCTGCTGGACACCTACGAGGAGGAGCGGCTTCCCGTGGCCGCCCGCACCCTGGAACTCACGTCGGAGCGGTTGCGGGCCACCCTGGAGGCGATCCGCCGGCCCGGCGGCGGCCTGGACGCGGCGATCACCTCGGACACCTCCGGCCTGTCCGTCGGCTACCGCTGGAGCTCCCTGGCCACCCCGCAGGCCCGCACCCCCGCCGCCGCCGACCCGCAGACCGTAAACAGCCTGCCCGGCGCTCCCGCCGCCGGGGACCGGGCGCCGGACGCCCCCTGTGTCGACGCCGTGACCGGAGTTCGTACCCGGCTGCACCGCGTCTTCGCGGGACCCCGCACCACGGTCCTCGGCTTCGGCCCCGGGAGCGCGGCGGTCCTGCGCGAGGCGGCGGCCTCGTACGGCGAGGCCGGAGTGCGGACCTGCCGGGTGTACGGGGCGCACGAGGACCGGGCCGGGGCGGAGCCCGGAGCGGTGGTCGACGACGCGGGCCACGCGGCCGCCGCGTACGGAACGGGAACCTCCGGCCGTACGGGCACGGGCACCGTGGTGGTCGTCCGCCCCGACCACCACGTGGGCGTGTCCGTCCCGGCGGACGACGTCCGCTCCGTACGGGCGTATCTGCGCCGGCTCCACGGGGCGGGCCGGTCCACGGAACCGTCACCCGGCATGGTGGACGCCGTGCGGTAAAGGCTGATTGAGTGCCCGGATGGGGACTGTGCTGGGGGCCATGAGGAACGTGCGGTGGCACGAGCTGCAGCACGCGTACGGCTCCGCGTCCCAGGTTCCCGGCGTGCTGTCGCGGATCGCCTGGGGGGACGCGCCGACCTCGGAGGAGGCCCTGCACGATCTGGAGCGGTGGATCGGCACCCCGCCCGTCTTCGACTCGACGGCGGCGACGGTGCCGTTCCTCTGGGAGCTGGCGGCGACGGAAACGGTCCGGGACCGGGCGGGCGTGCTCGACCTGCTCGCCACGATCCTGACCGCCGGAAACACCGAGCACCCGGCGTGGACCCGCGCCGCGCACGACGCGGTGGCGGCGGGGCGCGCCACGGCCGGCCGCCTGGCCGCCACGCCCGACGCACCCGACGCGCCCGGCACATCCGAGACCGGGGGCCCTTCCCCGGCGCAGGCCGTACGCGCGGCGGCCACGCGCCTGCTGGCCGCGATCGACCGGCACACCTGCCCCGCCTGCCTCCCCCGCGAGGGGTAGGAGGCGCCACTCGTCGCGTCACTCGTCGCGTCACTCGTCGGCGGCGGTGAGCCGGGCGCGGTGGGCCCGGACCTTGTGGCGGTTGCCGCAGCGCTCCATCGAGCACCAGCGGCGCCTGCCGGGGCGGGAGGTGTCGACGAACAGCAGGCGGCAGTCGTCGGATCCGCACGTGCGGATCCGGTGGGCGTACGCCCCGGTGAACAGGTCGACCGCATCGCGGGCGACGGTGGACAGCAGCCCGGTTCCGGTGCCCCCCGGAACCCACGCCCGTTCGCCGCCCGCGGTCAGCCGGGCCGTCAGGGGCGGGTGCGCCGCCGCTTCGTTGAGGGTGGCGAGGTCGTCCGGTCCGGGCGGCGCCCCGCGCAACAGACGGGTCGCGGCGGCCACAGCGGACCACCGGTGAAGACGACGTACGGCCGAGGGAGAAGCTCAGACCCCCTCCCCGCCACCGCCGTCCCGGTCGCGTCGCACGTCCTCCCGGATCCGCTCCGCCATCAGGTCGGCCAGCGGATCCGTCACGTCCCAGGAGTGCGCGACCGGGTGCCGGTCGTACAGCACGCAGGCCTCCCCCTCCTTGACGGACAGCCGGTGAATGACGGCCGGGCACGGCAGCAGCTCCGTGAAGCGGAACTTCCTGCGCCCGCCACCGTCGGTCCAGAACATCCACAGATCCCGCCCGGCCGGAGCCGAGGCCGACCAGAGCTGGGCCGCATGCTCGGTGCCCTCATCGTGCTCGCCGAGTTCACAGAGCAGGAAGTCGTCCAGATCGGGCGCGTCCGACGCCTGGCCGGGCCCGTCCGCCAGGCCCATGAGCGCCACCCGCGCGCCCATCTCGGGGAGTTCGGTGAAGGCGGTGCACTGCAACATGACGCTCATCCTTGCCGGTGAGGAGTGGGAGGAGTGGGAGGAGTGGAAAGAGCGGGAGGGATGGAAGAGGTGGAAGAGGTGGAAGGGGTACGGGCAGCAGCGGCCAGGGGGCGCACGACGAACCCGTACCAGGACGTGGCGTCCCGGGCCACGAACTCGTACGGCAGCCCGTCCGCGAGCCGCCCCAGCGCGTAGTCGTGCTCACGGAAACCCGCCGCCCAGAAACGGAGCTCGGCCGGCACGTCGCCCCGGCTACCCCCGGCGACCGGATACAGCGCACGGGCCGGAACCCAGGGCGCGTACGGATCCGGGTCGAGCGCGTCCGCGAAGCGCTCGGCCTGCCGCCGCAGCCAGCGCAGGGCCAGCCGCCGCGTCGGGGAGACGATCCCGCCGAACCGGACGGACCGCCCCGCATCACCGCCGTGGCTCTCGGCAACGTACCAACGCACCGGTGCCTGACCCGTGTTCACAGCACCTCGCCCCGACTGCGGGCGTTGAGGCGCGCGGTCCTGGCCCGGAGCTGCTCTATCAGGAGCGCGGGACGGACCCGGCGCGGCTCGGCCTCCCACTCGGCCCCGCCACCCACGGGCCGCAACGACCAGTAGGGGCCGGCGACTCCACGGAACTCGCCCACACGGTCACCCCGAGCGGTGTCCACCACGAGCGCGCCGGGGATCGGCGGGTCGGGAGGTTCGTTCTCATTCGGACAAACGTTCTCGCCGTACACCTATCGCTCCTCTCTGTAGCCATATGACTACCGGGGCGATTCAGCGTGACCTACCGTGGGAAGTCATTCAACTTGCCCGTTCGGCACGGAAGATTGGGTGCGAGGCCCTTGAACATCAAGGAGTTAAACCCGGAAAGCTCCGCGAAGGCAGCCTACGGCGCACGTCTGCGCGACCTGCGGCAGCAGCGGGGCTGGACGCAGGAGGAGCTGGGCGGGCGGATCGGCTACTCCAGCACGCACATCTCATCGGTGGAAACCGGCCGTAAACTTGCTACCTTGCGCCTTTCGCGCAGTACGGACCGGGCACTGGGGCTCACCGCGACCGAGGCTTCGTTCGAGCGCGAGCTGGGCATGATCAAGCACGGCAGCCTGCTGGAGGGCTTCCCGGAGTTCCTCGGTTACGAGGGCCGGGCGGCGGAGATCCGGCTGTACGAGGTCGGCGTGATGCCGGGCCTGCTCCAGACCTCGGAGTACGCCGCGGTCCTGGCCGACAGCGCCGTCAGGCGAGGAGCGATCACTGCGGACCAGGCCCAGGAACGCATCTCGCTGGTCGCGGAGCGTCAGGCGGCCCTCGTCCGGGAGAAGCCGCCGCTGGTCTTCGCGATGCTGGACGAAAGCTGCATCCGCAGGCCGGTCGGCGGACCGGAGGTGATGAAGGCGCAGATGGACCGCCTCATCGAGTTCGCCGAGCAGCCCAACACCGTGATCCAGGTGGCCACGTTCGATATGGGCGAACTCCGCCCGTTCAACCTGCCGGTCACCATCCTGACCATGCCCGACCGCTCGCTCATGTCGTACGCCGAGTCCGCGCAGCAGGGCTACTTGGAACGTGAAAGTGGCTCGGTGCTTCCGCATCTGACGGCCTACCATCAGATGCAGGCGGTAGCGCCCTCCCAGGCGGCGTCCGCAGACATGTTCAGGCAGTTGCGAAAGGGCACCCCGTGACAACCGAGACCCCCCGTTGGTTCACGTCCTCCTACAGCGACAACGGCGGCCAGTGCGTCGAGGTCGCCACCAACCTCGCCACCCCGCACGGCGTCGTCCCCGTCCGCGACTCCAAGAACGTGACCGGCCCGAGCCTGAACGTCCAGGCCGGCGCATTCACCGACTTCGTCACGGGTATCAAGTCAGGAGACTTGCAGCACCCGTAACTACGGAAGGGCACCCCGTGACAACCGAGACCCCCCGTTGGTTCACGTCCTCCTACAGCGACAACGGCGGCGCGTGCGTCGAGGTCGCCACCAACCTCGCCACCCCGCACGGCGTCGTCCCCGTCCGCGACTCCAAGAACGTGACCGGCCCGGTCCTCAACGTCCCCGCCCCCGCGTTCACCACCTTCGTCGCGGGCGTCCGGGACGGAGACTTCGGCAGCGTCTGAGCCGGCCCGGGGAAACGGCCCCACCGCGACCGTGCGGTGGGGCTTCGCCCTGGCGAACCTCCCCTTGCCCGCACGCGCTTGAGGTCCAGCGTCCGCCGCGCGGCCCGCAAGGCCCCCGTCGCCCGCGCGACCGCACAGGCTCCGGCCGCACAGGCTCCGGCCGCACAAGCCCCGACCGCATCACCGAGGGCGAACACGTCATGCCGGATCAGCAGCCCACCGACGCCGAACTCGACGGCGGGACGGCGGGACGGCCGCCTGACAGCGTCCCCTCTATCCGGTGCACCCCTGGCGGGCAAGCGGCCGTTCGGGCCCTTCATGCCCATGCCCATGCCCACACCCACGCCACCCGCGTACACCCTCGTCGCCACGGACCTGGACGGCACCCTGCTGCGCCCGGACGGCACCGTGAGCGCCCGGTCCCGCGCCGCGCTCGCCCTCGCCGCCTCCGCGGGCGCCCGGCACCTGATCGTCACCGGGCGGCCCGTCCCCGGGATACGGGCGCTGCTCACGGACCTGGCGTACGCCGGGCTCGTCGTCTGCGGGCAGGGCGCCCAGCTCTACGAGGCAGGACCGGGCGGCGGGCGGCTGCTGCGGTCCGTCGCGCTGGACCGCGAGGCCGCCGACACCGCGCTCGGCAAGATCGAGGCGGAAGTCGGGGCGGTGTTCGCCGCGGTGGACCAGGACGGCGTGGACGGGGCGACCCTGATCGAGGCCGGATACCGGATGCCGAACCCGACGCTTCCCGCCCAACGCGTCGACTCCCGCGCCGCGTTGTGGGAGCGCCCGGTGATCAAGGTGCTGGTGTGCCACCCGGAGCTGGGCGACGACGCGCTGGCCGCTGCCGCGCGGGGGGCCGTGGGTGATCTGGCGACGGTGACCATGGCGGGGCCCGGCACGGTGGAGCTGGCCCCGCACGGGGTCGACAAGGGCACCGGGCTCACCCTGGCCGCCGAACTGCTGGGGATCGGGGCCGAGCGGACGATCGCGTTCGGGGACATGCCCAACGACCTGCCGATGTTCGCCGGTTCGGGCCACCGGGTGGCCATGGGCCATGCGCATCCGGAGCTGCGCGCGGCGGCCGACGAGGTGACCCTGTCGAACGCGGAGGACGGGGTCGCCGTGGTCCTGGAGCGGCTGTTCGGCGACACCTGGGCCACACCCGGTCACGACACGGAAGCCGCACCCGGGCACTAGATGACCTGGACCCGAACCACCCGGTCAACCAACGAAACCCCCTACCCCCGGGGCGGGTTGAGCTTGCGGAAGTACGTCCAGCTGGCCTCGTTCGGCTCACTCCACTCCTCCGGGGCGTGGGCGAACTCCGGGTGGTGGGCGGCGATATGGGCACGGGTGCGCTCGGGGACCTCGGCGTACGCGCCGAGCTTGCGGCCCCGGCAGTGGAAGGTGAGGCCGCCAGGCCGCTGCCCCCGGGCCATCCAGGGGAGCCACGGGGACATCCGGCTCCACGACATGGTGGCCGGGACGCCGGGCGCCGGTCCTGCCAGGTCGGCGCGGTCGGCGAAGAACTGGAAGAGCTCCAGGGCCTTGTACGTGTCCCCGGCCGAGTGGACCGGATACTGGGCCACCGGCAACGGCGACGGGTAGGCGAGCGGGATCTCCAGGCTGAAGCAGACCTGATCCCCGAGGTCGGTCGTCGGGATCGGGAAGGGACGCCACTTCTGGTTCGCCGGGTCGTTCCAGACGTGCACCACCGGCTGGTCCTGCCAGGTCTCCAGGATCTCGCGGCTGACGGGATCCAGATAGAACGCGGCCTCCCGGGTGAGCAGTTGGTACGCGTCCGGCCCGGCGTCCTCGTCCTGGACCAGGCGGGACACGTTGAGGCCCTCGAAGCCGAAGACCCGCTGGTAGGGCTCGTCGGGGGCCCAGGAGTACACGTCTCCGGACCACCAGTACGTGACCTCCTCGCCGTCGAGGGAGGCGCGGGTGCGGGCGAAGTCGCGAAGCAGCTCTGCGGATGTCGTCATACGGACCACTCTGTGCGATCGCCACGATCGGCGCGATCGACATGGCCGTACGGGGCGGAATCATCCGGCGGGAACACGGACAACTCGGCCCCCTGCGCATGTTCCTGCCCGGCGAGAGCGGCGAACCGCCCCACGTCTGCGGGGATCTCCGCCGGGACACACACGCGTGAACCGAGCTGCGGCGATCTTCACGCGTCGAGCGTGCCGGAGCAACAGTCCACCGTCATGCGTCAAGCGTGCCGGAGCTACAGTCCACGATGATCAGCGTCCCCCGGCTGCCGGGCCGCACCGCGTGGGCGACGCCCGCGCCCACCACGTACATCTCACCCGGCCCCACCGTCACCGCGGTCCCGTCCACGGACAGTTCGAGGTGGCCGTCGAGCACGAGCAGCGCCTCGGGCTCGGTGTGCCACTCCTCCTCGACCGGCAGCCCGTCCATGCGCACGACCTTCACCGCGGCCGTCCCCACCCGGCCGAGCACCGCCGAACTCCACGCCCGGGGCAGGGCGGACGCCGCTTCCGACACCTTGACCACGTTCATCGCACACACCTCTCGGCGGGCTCCTCCGGACATGCCGTCGGGGCCCGCACCTCAGTTGGGAAGGGATGCGAGGACGCTATCCGGGCCGGGGGAGCACTTGGTCGACCGTTCGGCAAAGACTTTCGCCGGGGCCACGGGAGCCCCGGTGGCCACCGGGGTCGGCCCGGGACCAGCAGGTGCCGCCCGGGTCCACCGGGGGCCTGCGGCATACTGAGCCGCCTGAGCACAGGGGGGCGTGCAGCGCATGGAGCACGGGGCGGACGGCAGCCGAGACCTGCCGGAACAGATCGGCGCGAGCCTGCCGGAACGCATCGGCGCGAGTCCGCCGGAGCCGGTCGGCGCGAGCCTGCCGGAGCGTATCGGCGGGTACGCCGTGGAGCGGGAGTTGGGCGCCGGCGGGATGGGCACCGTCTATCTGGCGCGTTCGCGCGGCGGGCGGGCGGTCGCGGTGAAGGTGGCCCGCCCCGAGCTCGCGAGCGACCCGCACTTCCGGGAGCGGTTCCGCGCCGAGGTCGCGGCCGCGCGCAGCGTGGGCGGCTTCCACACGGCTCCCGTGGTGGACGCGGACCCGGAGGCGGCAGCGCCCTGGCTGGCCACGGCGTACGTTCCCGGGCCCACGCTCTCCGCGCTGCTGGAGGCCCAGGGGCCGATGGACGAGATCCGGCTGCGGCGGCTCGGCGCGGCGCTGGCCGAGGCGCTGGCGGCGATCCACGGCTGCGGGCTGGTGCACCGCGACCTGAAGCCCGGCAACATCATCATGGCGTCGGACGGGCCGCGGGTGCTGGACTTCGGCATCGCGCGGGCCCTGGAGTCGACCCGTCTGACGGCCACCGGCATGGCGTTCGGCACGCCGGGGTTCCTGGCGCCCGAGCAGGCACAGGGGCAGGAGGTCGGCGGTGCCGCCGACGTGTTCGCGCTGGGCGCGGTGCTCGTCGCGGCGGCGGGCGGCAGCGCGTTCGGGGCGGGCACGCCGATGGGCATGATGTACCGGTCGGTGCACGAGCCGCCGGACCTGGCGGCCGTTCCGGAGGGCCTGCGGCCGGTCCTGGCGGCGTGCCTGGCCAAGGAACCGGGCCGGCGGCCCACGCCGGCTGGCCTGTTGGACCTGTTCGTACCGCACGCCCCGGCGCAGTCGCCCGCCGCGGCGTACGCCCCCACCGTGGCGGTGGTCCCGCCGCCGCCGGCCCACGCCCCGTCCAACGCCTTCCTGCCGTACCAGGCCCCGCCCCATGCCTTCCTGCCGTACCAGCACCCGACCGGACCCGCCCAGGCGGGCGGCGCACCGGCCGACGCCGGCCTTGCCGACCTCACGTTCGTGGCGGTCGGCCCGGGAAGTTCCCTGCTGGTCGACGAGACGGGCGTCACCCTGGGCCCGGCGAACGCGGAAGTGCACTACACCTGGGCCGAGATCGGCACCGTGACGTACTGGGCCGCAGGCCCCAAGCATCTCCAGGTCGTCGTCTATCTGCGCCACGGCCCGGCCTACCCGTGCCTTCTTGCCGCCCGCAAGCGGGCCCACCTCCAGGAGTGGCTGGAGGACCTGCCGTCGGCCCTGGAGTGCTTCGGGTAGGCGGCGGGCCCGGGGGAGCCGGACAGACACCGAGCACTCCCAGAAACTCCTTGTTGCCGCCTACGGGACAGCCCTCAGTACCCCGGCGCGCGCAGCGAGCGCAGCACGTGATCCACCAGGGCGGCGATCGTCTCCCCGTCCTGGACGGGCTTGCGCAGCACATGGCGGTAGTAGAGCGGGCCGTACAGCATCTCCACGGCGAGCGGGAGGTTCGCGCCGGGCGGGATCTGGCCCTGCTCCTGGGCGCTGCGCAGCCGGCCGATCGCTTCCTCGACGCGCGGGTCGACCAGCTCCTCCCGCAGCCGCTGGGCCAGGAGGTCGTCGTGGTGCAGCTCGGAGAGGATGCCCGCGTAGGCCGGGCCGAACGGCGGGACCGTGAGCAGTTTCACCGCGCCGGCGACGTGGGCGCGCAGGTCGGCGCCGATATCGCCGGTGTCCACGAACGGGGTCGCGTCGATCAGGGCGTCCGTGAACGCCTCCAGCAGCACCGCGCCCTTTGACGGCCACCAGCGGTAGATCGTCTTCTTGCTGACCCCCGCGCCGGCCGCGATGGCCTCTATCGTCACGTGCCCGTACCCCCGCTCCGTACAGAGGTCGAGAGCGGACCGCAGGATCGCGCGGCGTGACCGTTCGCTGCGGCGCACGCTGCTCGGCGAGGTGATCATTCGGTGACCATAGAGGGGTTCCAGCCAATCTCTTGTTGACAGCTCGTCGCCAAAGGCCGAACAATACCCAGGCGGAAACGGAACGTACCGTGTCGTGTCGTTCCCGTTGTTCGCAACGTTCGTGCCGTTCGTGCCGCGACGAGCCGATCGGGGGACGGCTCGCCCGGCCGACGGCGCGGACGACCCCCCGACGATCTGATCCAGCCAGGAGACCCGCTCCTGCCGGACCGCCCGCTCAGGCTGTGATGTCCTTGGCCGTGAAGCGGGCCCAGGCCGCCGAGCCGAACACCGCGACGTACAGCCCCTGCAACTGGAAGTTCTTGTTCAGGTCGTCCCAGTGGACGGGTTCGCGCAGGACGTCCGCGAAGGACATCCAGTAGTGCGTGAACAGATACGGGTGCACGCCGCTCAGCTGCGGAATGCTGTCCAGGATCTGCACCGTGATCAGCAGCCCGACCGTGGCCGCCATCGCCCCGATCCCGCTGCCGGTCAGCGTCGAGACGAACAGCCCGAGCGCGGCGAACCCGGTCAGGGAGACCGCGACGACCAGCGCCGTCAGTGCCGCCCGTACCAGCCCCTCGCCGACGCTGATCCGGGTCCCGGAGATCGTGGTGACTTCCCCCACAGGGAACAGCAGCGCCCCCGCCGCCAGCGCCGACGCCGCCACGACCAGGGTCGCGACCAGGCAGAAGGCGAGGACGGAGGCGTACTTCACGAGCAGCAGCCGGGTCCGGCCCGCCGGGGCGACCAGCAGATAGCGCAGGGTGCCGCTGCTCGCCTCGCCCGCGATCGCGTCGCCCGCGACGACGCCGACGGCCATCGGCAGGAAGACCGGCAACGTCGCGGCCAGGGCGGCGAAGACGAGGAAGAGGCCGTTGTTGGTGACCTGCGCGAGGAACGCCGGGCCCGCCCCGCCGTCCGGACCGCCCGGCCCGCCACCGCCGCCGCCCGTCTCGATCCGGACCGCGATCCCGATGAGTACGGGTACGGCGGCGAGGACGCCGAGCAGGGCGAAGGTCCGGTGGCGGAGGAGCAGCGTGGTGGTCTCCGACCGGAGGAGGCCCAGCGTCCACAAGGGATTGCGGGGACGCACCGGATCACGGGAGCGCGCCGGATCGCGGGGACACACCGGATCGCGGGGACGCGCCGTCTCGGCCTGCGGCACCCTCTCTGCCTTCGGTGCCTCCTCGGCCTTCGGCACCCCCCTCTCGGCCCGCGGCGCCTTCTCAGCCTGCGACATCGAATCCCTCTCCCGTGAGTGCGACGAAGGCGTCCTCCAGCGAACCCCGCTCGACGCCGAAGAACCGCACGCGCACCCCGGCGGCCACCAGCGCCGCGTTGAGGTCGGCGAGGTCCACGGCGGCGGGCGGGGCGTCGGCGGTCAGCCGGTCGCCGTCGGCGCTCAGACCGGTGAGCCCGTGCTCCCGGAGGACGCGGGCCGCGTCCCCGGGGTCGGGGGTGGTGACGGCGAGCCGGCCCCGGGCGCCCGCGGCGAGGTCGGCGACCGGGCCCTGGACGACGAGCCGGCCCCGGGCCATCACCGCGGCGTGCGTGCAGAGCTGCTCGATCTCGTCCAGGAGATGGGAGGAGAGGAACACGGTGGTGCCCTCGGCCGCCAGCTCCCGGACCAGGGAACGGATCTCGCGCATACCCTGCGGGTCGAGGCCGTTGGTCGGCTCGTCCAGGACCAGCAGCCGGCGTGGGCGGAGCAGGGCGGCGGCCAGCCCCAGGCGCTGCTTCATGCCGAGCGAGTACGCCTTGGCCTTCTTCCCGGAGGCGGCGGCGAGCCCGACCCGCGCCAGGGCGTCGTCGACGCGGGCCCGGCGGGTGCGCGGGTCGGCGGTGGGGTCGGCCCGGTCGTACCGCAGGAGGTTGTCCCGGCCGTTCAGGAAGCCGTACAGCGCGGGCCCCTCGATCAGCGCGCCGACCTCCGGCAGCACCGTACGGGAGGCCCCGGGCATCGGGCGGCCGAGCACCTCGGCGGTGCCGGACGTCGGGTCGATGAGGCCCATCAGCATCCGGATCGTGGTGGTCTTCCCGGAGCCGTTGGGGCCGAGGAATCCGAAGACGCTGCCGGCGGGCACGGTCAGGTCGAGGCCGTCCACGGCGAGCTGGCCGCCCCGGTAACGCTTGGTCAGACCACGGGTGCGAATGACCGGACCGGCGCCCTCCGGGCCTTCCGGGCCCTCTGCGCTCCCCGCGCCGTCCGGGCCTACCGCGCCCTCCGCGCCCGCTGGAGCCCCTTCCGACGCGCCGTCCGGGCCTTCCGCGCCCGTCACGCCCGTCATGTCCACCACGTCCGTCACATCCACCACGTCCTGCACGTCCTGCACGTCCTGCACGTCCTGCACGTCCACCATGCCCGCCACGCCCGCCACGCCCGCCACGCCCGCCACGCCCGCCACACCTGACCTGGTCGTCCCGGCATCCCAGGCGTCCCCATAGCCCCAGGCATCCCCGTCGTCATCCCGGTCGCACCTCTCCCGTCCGCGCGGCCAGGGCTTGACGACAAGCCCTGGCAGCACCACCCCTGCGGCGTCGCCGCCCCGCCGCACAGTGTGCGACGGGGCGGGTGTCCGGCGCCGGACGCCCGGCACAGCGGGCGGCGGGCGTGTCCTACTTGGCGGCGGCGTCGGCGGCGCGCACCAGCGCGTCCTTCGTCACCGCTCCGACGTACACCGAGCCGTCGTCCGTCAGCAGGGCGTTGACCAGGCGCGTCTTGAAGACCGTGCCCGAACCGAACTTCCCGGTGACCTTGTCGCCGAGCGCGTCGAGAAAGCCCTGCGCCTCGGCCGGCATGTCGGCCGCCCCCGGCTCGGGGAGGCCCTTGCCACCGGGGGCCTTGATCTCGGCGATCGAGGTCCAGCCCTCGCCGATGACGTTGAGGCCCTCGAAGCCGTCCAGCTCGGCCAGCTGCCCGGGGAGCGCCTTCTGCGCCGCGCCGCGCTCGTCCTTGCCGGTCTCCAGCTCGTCGGCCTCGGTCACCTTGGCGCCCTTGGGCGGCGTGAAGGCGAACGTGGACGCGGCGGGCCGGGAGAAGTCGACCTTGGTGAACCCGGCGTCGACCACGGCCTTGCCGCCGCTCGCCGCGGACAGGGTGAACTTCAGCGGTACGCCGTTCTCGGCGTCCACGGCGATACGGACCGAGCCGATCGTCGAACCGGACTGCTTCGGCTTGATCAGCAGCTGGTACGCGTCCCGCCCGGCGACCTGCGCCGTGCCGTCCACGGTGACCGAGGTGGTGTCCCCGGCCGCCGCGAGCGCCTGCTCGGCGAAGTCCTTCGGGGTGGCCGGAGCGCCCTCGGGAAGCTTCGGAGCCTTCTTGGCACCGTCGCTGCCGTCGCCGTGGCCGTCGCCGCCGTCCCGGCCCTCGGGCACCTCGGCGTGGTAGACCTCGTCGGACTTGCTGTCGTACGCCCAGACCTCACCCTGGTTGTGGATGACGCTGTACTCGGACGCGTCCCCGAGGATGGAGAGTTTCTGCCGCTCCGGGCCGTCGGCGGCCACCCGCAGCGTGTGCGTGCCGGACGTCAGCTCCATGAGCTTGTCCTGCGGGGCCGCCGCGCCGCCGTCCTTGTCCCCGCCCCTGCCCTCGCCGCCCGGTACGAGCGAGCCCGCGAGGCCGTCGAGGGGCAGGCCCAGGTCGGTGCTGATCTTGAACGTGCCGGAGAGCTGCTCCTCGTCGGAAGCGGCGATCTTCTCGATGAGTTCCTGTGCGCTGATCTTCGGCAGGTCCGGGTCGCCGGAGTTCGCGAGCGCCGGGACGAGCCCGATCGTCGCGGCCGCCACCCCCGCGACCGCGACGGGGACGATGTAGCGCGCCGCCTTCCGGCGGCCCACGACAGTGCCCGTGGCCTCGCCGGTGGTCTCTGCGCTGTCGTTCGGTGCCATGTGTGCCCTACCTCCGTGGTCGGCGCTTCCGTTGGTATCCATCTGACCAAAACGGACGGCCTGAAGCGTCAGCCCGGGGGATCAACTCCGCCTACTGCTCCGGTATGACAACCGGACGGGGCGGCTACGCCAACCAGTAGGGGTACGGCCACCGGATGACGTCACGTCAACCCGCGCAGCACCGCGCGGGCTCAGGCCCGACCTCAGCCCGCGCGGTGCACCACGGCGTCGCACAGCTCTTCCAGCGCGGACTTCGCGTACCCCTCGGGCAGCGGCGCGAGCGTGGCGCGCGCCTCCTGGGCGTACCGCACGGTGTCCTGGCGGGCCTGCTCCAGCGCCGGGTGGGCGCGCAGCCGGCGCAGCACCTCGGCCAGCGCGTCGTCGCTGCTCAGGTCGGAGTCGAGCAGCTCGACGAGCTCCAGGTCGTCGGGCTTGCCGTCCTCCGCCGCCTGGGCGCGCAGCAGCAGGACCGGGAGCGTCGGGATGCCCTCGCGCAGGTCGGTGCCGGGGGTCTTGCCGGACTCGTGGGAGTCGGAGGCGATGTCGAGGACGTCGTCGGCGAGCTGGAAGGCGATGCCGAGCCGCTCCCCGTACTGGGTGAGGACGTCCACGGTCCGCTCGTCGGCCCCGGACATCATCGCGCCGAACCGGCCGGACACGGCGACCAGCGAGCCGGTCTTGCCGCTGAGCACGTCCAGGTAGTGGTCGACCGGGTCGCGGCCGTCGCGCGGGCCCGCGGTCTCCAGGATCTGGCCGGTGACGAGCCGCTCGAAGGCCTCCGCCTGGATGCGGACGGCCTCGGGGCCGATGTCGGCCAGGATGTGGGAGGCGCGGGCGAAGAGGAAGTCTCCGGTGAGGACGGCGACGGAGTTGCCCCAGCGGGTGTTGGCGCTGGGCACCCCGCGCCGCACGTCGGCCTCGTCCATCACGTCGTCGTGGTACAGCGTGGCCAGGTGGGTCAGCTCGACGACCACGGCCGAGGGAACGACTCCCGGCGCGTCGGGATCACCAAACTGTGACGCGAGCATGACCAGCAGGGGGCGGAACCGCTTGCCCCCCGCACGCACGAGGTGCTGGGCGGCCTCCGTGATGAACGGCACGTCGCTCTTCGTGGCTTCGAGCAGCCCCGCTTCGACAGCGGCCAGGCCCGACTGGACATCGGCCTCAAGAGCCTGGTCCCGCACGTGCAGTCCGAACGGCCCGACGACGGTCACGAGGGCATCTCCTGTCTGCTGACGATCACACGCAATGTCGATGTGTCGCTGTCTTCACTCAACTCAGCGTATCCGGTCCCCTTTGGATCACCGTGGGCGGCTTCCCGCCGCCGCCGGTATGTTCGAGATCAGCTCATACGATCAGGAGTACCCGTTTTGTCCAACAGCGCTGCCGACACCGAGCCGGCCCAGCCCCCGCCCGAGGACGACCACGCCTTTTTCGGGCAGCCACGGGGCCTGATGACGCTGTCCGGCCTGGAGGTCTGGGAGCGGTTCTCGTTCCTGGGCATGCAGGCCATCCTGGTGCTGTTCTTCGCCGACACGGTGGCGAACGACGGCATGGACATGGACCCCGGCACCGCCGCCTCCGTCGCCGCCGCCTACGGGACGCTGGTCTATCTGGTCTCCGTGGCGGGCGGCTGGCTGGCCGACCGGATCCTCGGCTCGTACCGGGCCGTGCTGTACGGCGGCGTCCTCATCGCGTGCGGCCACTACTGCATGGCCGTGCCCACCGACACCATGACCTGGGTCGGCCTCGGCCTGATCAGCGCCGGAACGGGCCTGCTCAAGCCCAACGTGGCCTCGATGGTCGGCAAGCTCTACCGCACCGAGGACGAGCGGCGCGACGCCGGCTTCGCCCTCTACTACATGGGCATCAACATCGGCGCCTTCGCCGGCCCGCTGATCACCGGCTGGCTGGGCGACCACGCCGGCTGGCACTGGGGCTTCTCGGCCGCCGCGATCGGTATGACCCTCGGTCTGGTCCAGTACGTCGCGGGCCGCCGTCACCTGGCCGGGCGTAAGCACGCCGCCGAATTCGCGCTGGCCCCCGCCCCGATGCGCCGCGCGGTCCGGCTGATCATCGGCGGGGCCGTGGTCGTCGCCGTCCTGGCCACCGCGCTGGCCCTGGCCGGCCGGCTGACGATGGACCGGTTCGTCGACGTGCTCACCGTCATCTCGGTGATCGCGCCGATCGTCTACTTCGTGGTGATGTTCCGCTCCCCCCGGGTCACCGCCGAGGAGCGCGGCAGGCTCCGCCCGTACGTCGTGCTGTTCCTCGGATCCGTCGTCTTCAACTTCATCCTCTTCCAGGCGTACTCGACGATGATCCTGCTCGCGTCGACGAACGCCCGGACCGAGATCCTCGGCTTCACCTTCCCGGCCGGCTGGTACGCCTCCGCGCTCGGCGCCTTCGAGGTCGCGCTCGCCCCGGTCGTCGCCGCGGTCTGGGTGAGAATGGGCCCCCGCCAGCCGCACGCCTCCAACAAGATCGCGTTCGGGGTGATCCTCGGCGGGCTCTCCTTCCTGCTGATGGTCCTGCCGACCTCCGGGCACGCCGACAACGTGTACCGCATGGCCGCCTGGTGGATCGTCGGCTCCTACCTGCTGCTCGGGCTCGGCGACATCCTGCTGGAGACCTCCGGCATGTCGGCCACCACCAAGCTCGCCCCGAAGGCGTTCGCCAGCCAGACGATGGCCCTGTGGTTCCTCTCCCTCGCCCTGGCCAACGGCATCCAGTCCCAGATCGTGAAGCTGTACGGCCAGGTCTCCAACCCCGCCTACTTCGGCGTCAACGGGGCCATCGCGGTGGCGGCCGGCGTGGCGATGATCATCGCCGCCCCCTGGCTGAAGCGCACGATGCACCCCGTCCACTGAGCGCGTCCGTCGTCCCCCTGAACGCGTCCCTCCGCACCCGTCGTCGTACAGCACGCGCCTTTCGCACCCGTCGTCGTACATCGAGGTGACCCATGAACATCACGACCGACTTCCCGTACGAGACCACCCGCGAGGACGTGTACATCCCGCTGCCCGACGGCACCCGGCTCTACGCCCGGATCTGGCGGCCGCTGACCGACGAACCGGTCCCGGCCCTGCTGGAGTACCTGCCCTACCGGCTCGGCGACTGGACCGCGCCCCGCGACTGGCAGCGCCACCCCTGGTACGCGGGCCACGGCTACGCCTCCGTACGGGTCGACGTCCGGGGCCACGGCAACAGCGAGGGGCTGCCGGGCGACGAGTACGACGCGCAAGAGCTGGAGGACGGGGTCGCCGTCATCCACTGGCTGGCCCAGCAGGAGTGGTGCTCCGGCCGGGTCGGGATGTTCGGCATCTCCTGGGGCGGTTTCAACTCGCTCCAGATCGCCGCGCTCGCCCCGGAGCCGCTGAAGGCGATCGTCACGGTCTGCTCGGCCGACGACCGCTACGACAACGACGTCCACTACATGGGCGGCTCCGTCCTCGCCGTGGACATGCACGCCTGGGCCGCCACCATGCTCGCCTTCGTCTGCCGCCCACCGGACCCGGCGCAGGCCGGAGACGACTGGAAGGAGATGTGGCTGAAGCGGCTGGAGGCCGTCGACCCCTTCATCCACACCTGGCTGGCCCACCAGAGCCGCGACGCCTACTGGAGACACGGCAGCGTCTGCGAGGACTACGGCGCGATCAAGGCGAAGGTCCTCGCCGTCGGCGGCTGGCACGACCCGTACCGGGACACCGTCCTGCGGCTCGTCGAGCACCTGGACCCGGAGCGGGTGCGGGGGCTGATCGGCCCCTGGTCGCACCAGTACCCCGACCGGGGGCTGCCGCCGGGGCCCGCGATCGGCTTCCTCCAGGAGACGCTGCGCTGGTGGGACCAGCACCTCAAGGGCAAGGAGACGGGCGTGCTGCGGGAGCCGCTGCTGCGGTCCTGGATCAGCGGCTCGCACCCGCCCGCCACGGTGTACGAGACGCTGCCGGGCCGCTGGGTCGGGGACGCCTCCTGGCCCTCGGAGAACGTGACCCCGGTGGCGTACGCCCTCCAGGGCGGCGAGCGGATCGTCGCCTCGCCGCAGCAGACCGGCATGGACGCGGGCCGCTTCTTCCCGTTCGGCAACGACGCCGACCTGCCGCCGGACCAGCGGGACGAGGACGCCAAGTCGGTGTCTTTCGAATTCCCCGTCGAGGACGCGCCGATCGAGATCCTCGGCCGTCCCCGGGTGAAGCTCCGCATCCGGATGGACGTACCGCGCGGCCAGGCCGTCGCCCGGCTCTGCGACGTAGCACCGGACGGCTCCTCCACCCTGGTCACCCGGGGCGTCCTCAATCTCGCCGCCCGGCACGGCCGCGACCGCACCGACGACTGGACCCCGGGCGAGACCGAGGACGTCGTCTTCGACCTCAACGGCATCGGGCACGCCTTCCCGCCCGGCCACCGCATCCGGCTCGCCGTCTCCTCCTCGTACTGGCCCTGGATCTGGCCGCAGGCCGGCTCGGCGGGCTTCACCCTGGACGCCGACGGCAGCTTCGTCGAACTCCCGGTGCGCCGCCGCACCGAGGACCCGGCGATCACCTTCGGCGAACCGGAACAGTCCGAACCGCTCGGCGTCGTCCACCCGGTCACCCTGGAGGAGCCGCGCCCCGAACGCCTCGTCGTCCGCGATGTCGCCAGGGGCGAATGGCGCCTGGAGGTCGACCCCCGCTACGGCGGTACGCGGGTCTACCCCGACGGCCTCGAATTCACCGAGGACGCCCTGGAGACGTACACGGTCCAGCAGGACGACCCGCTCTCCGCGCGGACCCGCTCCGACTGGCGGATCCGGCTGCACCGCCCGGAGATGGCCTGGAACGTGGAGATCGAGACCCGTTCCGAGATCGCCGCCGACGACCAGGACTTCATCACCTCCAACGAGGTGATCTGCAAGGACGGCGAAGAGGTCGTCTTCCACCGCACCTGGGAGAAGCGCATCCCGCGCACGGCCGGCTGAGCGGCCGCCCTGCCCCGCCGTCGGGTCCCCCGCATTTCCGGGGGACCCATCGAACTTTCCGGGCAATACGCACAGTTGGGGATAGTCGGGGATAGTCGGGGCACTGCCGCTGGGTAGGAGCACCGACGTAACGTGTCCTCCACGCGACCCTGGAAAGCGAGGCAGCACCACATGCCCGAGCAGAGCAGCCCGCTCGATCTGGCCGAGGGCGACCCCTTCGGCCCGCACAACCTTCCGTACGGTGTGTTCTCCACCCCCGGCCCCCCTGACGACCGCCGGGTCGGCGTCCGCATCGGCAACCACGTCCTGGACGCCGGGGCAGCCGCCCACGCGCTGGGCTCCCCGTACGCGGGGCTGCTGGCCCAGCCGAGCCTGACGCCGCTGCTCGCGGCGGGCCGCACCGCCTGGCGGGACGTGCGCCGCGCGCTCACCGCCTGGCTGACGGTCCCCGCCCACCGCCCGGACATCGAGCCGCTGCTGCACCCGGTGGACGCGGTGACCCTGCACCTGCCGTACGAGGTCGCGGACTACGTCGACTTCTACGCCAGCGAGCACCACGCCACCAACGTCGGGCAGATCTTCCGGCCGGACGGCGACGCGCTCACCCCCAACTGGAAGCACCTGCCGATCGGTTACCACGGCCGCTCCGGCACCGTCGTGGTCTCCGGCACGGACGTGGTGCGCCCCAGCGGCCAGCGCAAGGCTCCGGCCGACCCGGCGCCCGTCTTCGGGCCCTCGGTGAAGCTGGACATCGAGGCCGAGGTCGGCTTCGTCGTCGGCGTCCCCTCCGCCCACGGCGCCCCGGTGCCGCTGGCCGACTTCCGCGAGCACGTCTTCGGGCTCTCGCTCCTCAACGACTGGTCCGCGCGCGACCTCCAGGCCTGGGAGTACGTGCCGCTCGGCCCGTTCCTCGGCAAGTCCTTCGCCACCTCCGTCTCCGCCTGGGTCACCCCGCTGGAGGCCCTGGACGCCGCCCGCACCGCGCCGCCGGCCCGCGACTTCCCGCTCCTGCCCTACCTCGACGACGCGGAGGACGAGGAGCCGGGCGGCTTCGACATCCGGATCACCGTGGAGATCAACGGCCAGGTGGTCGCCGAGCCGCCGTTCGCCTCGATGTACTGGACGGCCGCCCAGCAGCTCGCCCACATGACGGTGAACGGCGCGTCGCTGCGCACCGGCGACCTGTACGGCTCCGGCACGGTCAGCGGCCCCGAGCCCGCCCAGCGCGGCTCGCTGCTGGAGCTCACCTGGAACGGCCGCGACGCGCTCGAACTCCCCACGGGAAAGCGGACGTTCCTGGAGGACGGCGACACGGTCACGCTGACCGCCTGGGCCCCGGGCCCGCACGGCACCCGCGTGGGCCTCGGCGACGTGACCGGAAGGATCGTCACCGCACCATGACGCACGAAGCCCCCGCGCTGACGCTGCCCGAGGAACTGATCCTGCTCGCCCTGGACCCGGATCGGGGCAAGCCGACGTGCGCGGCCCGCAATCTGGCGTACGGGACCGCCGGCGCCGTCCTCGCGGAGCTGGAGATCCAGGGGCGGATACGGGAGGAGCGCGGCCGGGTCCAGGTGGTGAACCCGCTGGACCCGGCCGACCCGCTCCTCGCCGCCCTGCTCCGGACCCTGGACCCACCGGTCAAGGGCCGCCGCGGCTCGGGGATCCGCGCCCGGCGCTGGGTGGGCGAATACGACCGGTACGTACAGGAGAAGTACCTGGACTCCCTGGTCGAGCGCTCCTTCCTGTCCCGGGAGACCCGCCGCTTCCTCGGCGTGTTCCCGTACCACCGCCACTTCCCGGGCGTGCCGGACCTCGCGCCGGGCGTCCTGAACCGGTTCGCGGCGGCCGAAGCCGCTGGGTACCCCGACCACCGCGACCGGGTACTGGCCGCCCTGGTCTCGGCGATCGGCCTCGCCGGTGAACTGACCCGCCTCGGCCGCACGGGCCGGACGGTGATGAAGGTCATGCGCCGCTCCGAGTGGACCGCCACGGCCGTCCACTACAACGTGCAGCAGAACGAGTCCGGCGGCGGATGGAGCGGCGACAGCGGGGGCGGGGGCGGCGGGGACTAGCGAGAGGGGCCGGGATAGGGGCCGGTCAGCGGTGCGTGAGGCGTTCACGCGTTCGGGGGAGCCTCATCCGGTTCCCGGCGGATACGCTGGTCGGGCCCGCGAGACTCCTGACCATGGGTGCAATGATGAGCATCGAACCCGAGGCCTCGGAGCCGCGGTGGGCGGTCCCGCCCGAGGGCGGCTGGACCGCCGATGACCTGGACACACTCCCGAATCTGCCTCCGCACACGGAGCTGATCGACGGGAGCCTTGTGTTCCCCTGCCCTCAGACGCACTTCCACGCGTGCGCCATCAGCTTCTTCGAGGAGCGTCTGCGGGACGCCGCCCCTTCCGAAACCGACACGATCAGCCGCTTCACCATCGACATCGACCAACTCAACCGTCCCGAACCCGATGTGATCGTCGTGCCCGAAGAAGTCATCCGGGACATGGACCAGACACGGCTGCCCGGCGATGCCGTGCTGCTGGTCGTCGAGGTGGTCTCCGAGGATTCGCTGACCCGCGACCGGGAGACCAAACCCGTGAAGTACGCCCGTGCGGCGATCCCCCACTACTGGCGGGTGGAGAACCACGACGGGCGTGCCGTGGTGTATGTCTTCGAGCGGGAACCGGCCACCGGCGCGTACACCTCGACGGGGATCTTCCACGACCGGATGAAGGTGTCGGTGCCGTTCCCCGTCGACCTGGACCTCACGGCGATCAGGCCCCGCCGCCGGGCGGCGGACCTGGGATAGGTCCGGCCGCCCTCCTCCTCACCGCCCGGTACGCGCCTCACTCGTACTCGGGCGGTTCCTCGTCCCAGCCGAACTCCGGGTCGCTGTGCTGCGGGGCCGGGGTGACCGGGGCCTTGGTACGAGCCGGGGCAGGGGGCGCGGCCGCCGGACGTGACGCGGGCACGGGGGTCGCGGGAGCGGCGGCGGGGGCAGCGGGAGCCGCCGGGGCCGGGGTCTCCTGGGACGTCGCTGTCGCGCCTGCCGGTGTCCGGGCCAGGACCTCCAGCACGCCTTCCCCGTACGTCGCGAGCTTCTTCTCGCCCAGGCCGCTGACGCCGCCCAGCTCCGCGAGCGAGGCCGGATGCAGGGTCGCGATCTCCCTCAGCGTCGCGTCGTGGAAGATGACGTACGCCGGGACGCCCTGCTCCTTCGCCGTCGCCCCGCGCCAGGCGCGCAGGGCCTCGAAGACCGGGACGGCGGACTCGGGGAGGTCGGCGGCGGCCGCCTTGCCCTTGGCGCCCTTGCCGCCGCCCGCCGAGGACGACGAGCGGGTCGTGGGCTTCTTGGGCTCCTTGCGGAGCAGTACGTCCCGCTCCCGGCCGAGCACCGTCGCGCTCTCGTCGGTCAGGACCAGCGTGCCGTACTCCCCCTCGACCGCGAGCAGCCCCTGGGCCAGCAGCTGGCGCACCACACCGCGCCACTCCGCCTCGGCCAGCTCCTCGCCGATGCCGAAGACGGAGAGCTGGTCGTGGTCGAACTGGATGACCTTGGCGGTCTTGCGGCCCAGCAGGATGTCGATGATCTGGCCCGCGCCGAACTTCTGGTTCCGCTCGCGCTTCAGCCGCACCACCGTGGAGAGCAGCTTCTGCGAGACGACCGTGCCGTCCCAGGTCTCCGGCGGGGTGAGGCAGGTGTCGCAGTTGCCGCAGGCGGGGGCCGTGGGCTCCTGGCCGAAGTAGGTCAGCAGCTGGGCCCGGCGGCACTGGACCGTCTCGCACAGGGCCAGCATCGAGTCCAGATGGGAGGCGGCCCGGCGGCGGAACGCCTCGTCGCCCTCGCTGCCCTGGATGAGCTTGCGCTGCTGGACGACGTCCTGGAGTCCGTACGCCATCCAGGCCGTCGACGGCTCCCCGTCACGGCCGGCGCGGCCGGTCTCCTGGTAATAGCCCTCGACGGACTTGGGGAGGTCGACGTGGGCGACGAAGCGGACGTCCGGCTTGTCGATGCCCATGCCGAACGCGATCGTCGCGACGACGACGAGCCCCTCCTCGCGGAGGAAGCGCGCCTGGTGGGTGGCGCGCGTGGCGGCGTCCAGGCCCGCGTGGTAGGGAACGGCCTCGACGCCGTTGCGGCAGAGGTACTCGGCGATCTTCTCGGTGGAGTTGCGCGAGAGGCAGTAGACGATGCCCGCGTCCCCGGCGTGCTCCTCCTTGAGGAAGGAGAGCAGCTGCTTCTTGGGCTCGGACTTCCCCACGATCCGGTACTGGATGTTCGGCCGGTCGAAGCTCGCGACGAAGTGCTTCGCGTCCGGCATGCCGAGGCGGCGGGTGATCTCCTCGTGCGTGGCATGGGTCGCGGTCGCCGTCAGGGCGATGCGCGGAACGTCCGGCCAGCGCTCGCCGAGCACGGACAGGGCCAGATAGTCGGGGCGGAAGTCGTGGCCCCACTGGGCGACGCAGTGCGCCTCGTCGATCGCGAAGACGGAGATCTCGCCCCGGGCCAGCAGCGAGAGGGTGGAGTCCAGCCGAAGCCGCTCGGGCGCCAGATAGAGCACGTCCAGCTCGCCCGCGAGGAACTGCGCCTCCATCGAGCGGCGCTCGTCGAAGTCCTGCGTGGAGTTCATGAAGCCGGCCCGGACGCCGAGCGCCCGCAGCGCGTCGACCTGGTCCTGCATGAGGGCGATCAGCGGCGAGACGACGACGCCGGTCCCCCGCCTGACCAGGGACGGGATCTGGTAGCAGAGGGACTTTCCGCCGCCGGTGGGCATGAGCACGACCGCGTCGCCGCCCGCCACCACGTGCTCGATGACCGCGCCCTGCTCGCCGCGGAACGACTCGTACCCGAAGACGCGGTGCAGCGTCCGCCGCGCCTCGCTCTCGCTGCCCGTGTCGGTGTCGGTCACCGTCCCGGTCACATCCATGGTCACACCCAATGCTCTGTCCCCCGAGGTCCGCGCGTCCCGGCCCTGTCCTGTCCGTCCCGTCCCCGACCACGATAGGCGGCTCCTACGACAACGCCGGACGGTCCTGTGGATAACGGACCGTCCGGCGCTGCTGTCGTTCATACTGCGGGGCTCCGCGCGGGCTACCGCACGAAGACTCCCGCCTGGCTCGCCAGGTCCAGGAAGTACTGCGGGGCCAGGCCCAGCACCAGGGTGACGGCGACGCCGACCGCGATCGTCGTCATGGTCAGCGGGGACGGGACGGCGACCGTGGGGCCGTCCGCCTTCGGCTCGCTGAAGAACATCAGGACGATCACACGGACGTAGAAGAACGCCGCGACGGCCGAGGAGAGCACACCGACGACGACCAGTCCGCCCGCGCCGCCCTCGGCAGCGGCCTTGAACACCGCGAACTTCCCGGAGAACCCGGAGGTCAGCGGAATGCCGGCGAAGGCCAGCAGGAACACCGCGAAGACCGCCGCGACCAGCGGCGAGCGGCGGCCGAGCCCGGCCCACTTCGACAGGTGGGTGGCCTCGCCGCCCGCGTCCCGCACCAGCGTGACGACGGCGAACGCGCCGACCGTCACGAAGGAGTAGGCCAGCAGGTAGAAGAGGACCGAGGAGATGCCCTCCGGGCTGGCCGCGATGACGCCCGCGAGGATGAAGCCCGCGTGTGCGATCGAGGAGTAGGCCAGCAGCCGCTTGATGTCGGTCTGGGTGATCGCGACGATCGCGCCGCCCAGCATCGTGATGATGGCCACCGACCACATCACCGGCCGCAGGTCCCAGGTGAGGCCCGGCAGGGCCACGTACAGCAGGCGCAGCATCGCGCCGAACGCGGCGACCTTCGTGGCGGCGGCCATGAAACCGGTCACCGGGGTCGGGGCGCCCTGGTAGACGTCCGGGGTCCACATGTGGAACGGGATCGCACCGACCTTGAAGAGCAGGCCGACCAGGATCATCGCGCCACCGATGAGCAGCAGCGCGTCGTTGCCCATGGTGTCGGCGAGGGCCGGGTCGATCTCCAGGACCGAGCCGTCGACGACGTTGGCGATGTCGGCGTACGAGAGGGAGCCCGCGTAGCCGTAGAGGAGGGCGATCCCGAAGAGGAAGAACGCCGAGGAGAACGCGCCGAGCAGGAAGTACTTCACGGCGGCTTCCTGCGACAGCAGCCGCTTGCGGCGGGCCACGGCGCACAGGAGGTAGAGCGGGAGGGAGAAGACCTCCAGCGCGATGAACAGGGTCAGCAGGTCGTTGGCGGCCGGGAAGACCAGCAGCCCCGCCACCGAGAAGAGGAGGAGCGGGAAGACCTCGGTGGTGGCGAAGCCGGCCCGGACGGCGGCCTTCTCGCCTTCGCCGCCGGGTACGGCTCCGGCCTGGGCGGCGAAGGAGTCGACCCGGTTGCCGTGGGCGGTGGGGTCCAGCCGGCGCTCGGCGAAGGTGAACACCGCCACCATGGCGACCAGGAGAATGGTGCCCTGGAGGAACAGGGTGGGGCCGTCGATCGCGATGGCGCCCATGGCCACGATCTGGGCGTCCGTGGTGCCGTATCCCCCGGCGGCGAGGCCGACGATCGCGGCGAACGCGGCGGCGACCGCCACCACGGCCAGGAAGAGCTGGGCGTGGTAGCGGGCCCGGCGCGGCACGAAGGCCTCCACCAGGATGCCCAGGACGGCGGCGCCCACGATGATCAGGACCGGCATCAGCTGGGTGTACTCGATCTTCGGCGCCGTGAACGAGTCGCCCGGTGCCGCCGATGTCACCCCGCTCGCCGTCGTCCACAGACTGTGGACAGCTGTTGCGCTCACTTGGCGGCCTCCACCTCGGGCTGGGGGTCCTTCTTCTGTACGTCGGACATGGTGTGCTCCACCGCCGGGTTGACGACCTCGGTGAGCGGCTTCGGGAAGACGCCCAGGAAGATCAGCACGGCGATCAGCGGAAGCGCGACCGCCAGCTCCCGGGCCTTGAGGTCCGGCATGGACCGGACCGATTCCTTCACCGGGCCGGTCATCGTGCGCTGGTAGAGGACCAGGACGTAGAGCGCGGCGAGCACGATGCCGGAGGTGGCGATGATGCCAGCCACCGGATACACGCTGAACGTGCCGACCAGGACCAGGAACTCACTGACGAACGGGGCGAGTCCGGGCAGCGACAGGGTGGCGAGCCCGCCGATGAGGAACGTCCCGGCCAGCACGGGTGCGACCTTCTGCACTCCGCCGTAGTCCGCGATGAGCCGTGATCCGCGCCGGGTGATGAGGAATCCGGCGACCAGCAGGAGTGCGGCCGTGGAGATCCCGTGGTTGACCATGTAGAGCGTGGCGCCCGACTGGCCCTGGCTCGTCATCGCGAAGATGCCCAGGATGATGAACCCGAAGTGCGAGATCGAGGCATAGGCGATGAGCCGCTTGATGTCGCGCTGGCCGACCGCGAGCAGCGCCCCGTACACGATGGAGACCAGCGCCAGGGCGATCACCACCGGCGTCGCCCACTTGCTGGCCTCCGGGAAGAGCCCGAGGCAGAAGCGGAGCATCGCGAAGGTGCCGACCTTGTCAACGATCGCGGTGATCAGCACGGCGACCGGGGCGGTCGCCTCACCCATCGCGTTGGGCAGCCAGGTGTGCAGCGGCCACAGCGGGGCCTTGATCGCGAAGGCGAGGAAGAACCCGAGGAACAGCCAGCGCTCGGTGCTGGTCGCCATCTCCAGGGAGCCGTTGGCGCGTGCCTCGGCGATCTCGGAGAGCGAGAAGCTGCCCGCGACCACGTACAGCCCGATGACGGCGGCCAGCATGATCAGGCCGCCGGCCAGGTTGTAGAGGAGGAACTTGACCGCCGCGTAGGACCGCTGGGTCGCGGCGTTCTCGTCGCTGCCCGCGTGGGCCCGGTCGCCGAAGCCGCCGATGAGGAAGTACATCGGGATGAGCATGGCTTCGAACAGGATGTAGAAGAGGAAGACGTCGGTGGCGACGAACGACAGGATCACCATGGCCTCGACCATGAGGATCAGGGCGAAGAAGCCCTGCGTCGGACGCCAGCGCGAGGACTTCGTTTCCACGGGATCGGCGTCGTGCCAGCCGGCCGCGATGACGAACGGGATCAGCAGCGCGGTGAGGCCGAGGAGCGCCACCCCGATGCCGTCCACGCCCAGTTCGTAGCGGACGCCGAAGTCGGCGATCCAGGCCCGGGACTCGGTGAGCTGGTAGCGGTCGCCGCCCGGTTCGAAGCGGAGGAAGACGACGGCCGCCAGGACGAGCGTGCCGAGCGAGAAGAGCAGCGCGAGCCATTTGGCCGCGGTGCGCCGCGCGGCGGGGACGGCGGCGGTGGCGATGGCGCCGATCGCCGGGAGCGCCGCCGTCGCGGTCAGGAGGGGAAAGGACATGTGATCAGACCGCCCTCATCAGCAGGGTCGCGGCGATGACGACCGCCGTACCGCCGAACATCGAGACCGCGTAGGTGCGGGCGTAGCCGTTCTGCAGCTTGCGCAGCCGGCCGGAGAGCCCGCCGACCGAGGCGGCCGTGCCGTTGACGACGCCGTCGACCAGGGAGTGGTCCACGTAGACCAGCGAGCGGGTGAGGTGCTCGCCGCCGCGGACCAGGACCACGTGGTTGAAGTCGTCCTGGAGGAGATCGCGGCGGGCGGCCCGGGTGAGGACCGAGCCGCGCGGGGCGAGAACCGGGACCGGCTTGCGCCCGTACATCGCCCAGGCGATCCCCACACCGATGACCAGGGCCACCACGGTGGCTCCGGTCACCGTGGCCGCGCTCAGCGGGGCGTGCCCGTGGTCGTAACCGGTCACCGGCTCCAGCCAGTTGATGAACCGGTCGCCGATCGCGAAGAACCCGCCGGCGAACACCGAGCCGAAGGCCAGCACGATCATCGGGATCGTCATCGACTTCGGGGACTCGTGCGGGTGCGGTTCGTGGCCCTCGGCGTCCGGCTGCCAGCGCTTCTCGCCGAAGAAGGTCATCAGCATCACGCGGGTCATGTAGAACGCGGTGATCGCGGCGCCCAGCAGGGCCACGGAGCCGAGGATCCAGCCCTCGGTGCCGCCCTTGGCGAAGGCCGCCTCGATGATCTTGTCCTTGGAGAAGAAGCCGGACAGGCCCGGGAAGCCGATGATGGCCAGATAGCCGAGGCCGAACGTGACGAAGGTGACCGGCATGTACTTCCGCAGGCCGCCGTACTTGCGCATGTCGACCTCGTCGTTCATGCCGTGCATGACGGAGCCCGCGCCGAGGAACAGCCCGGCCTTGAAGAAGCCGTGCGTCACCAGGTGCATGATCGCGAAGATGTAGCCGATGGGGCCGAGGCCCGCGGCCAGGATCATGTAGCCGATCTGCGACATCGTGGACCCGGCGAGTGCCTTCTTGATGTCGTCCTTCGCACAACCGACGATCGCACCGAAGATCAGCGTGACCGCGCCGACGATGACGACGACCGTCTGGGCGTCCGGGGCGGCGTTGAAGATCGCGCCGGAGCGGACGATGAGATAGACACCGGCGGTGACCATGGTCGCGGCGTGGATGAGGGCGGAGACCGGGGTCGGGCCCTCCATCGCGTCGCCGAGCCAGGACTGCAGCGGAACCTGGGCCGACTTGCCGCAGGCGGCCAGCAGCAGCATCAGCCCGATGGCGGTCAGCTTGCCCTGGCTCGTCTCGCCCGCCGACTCCAGCACCGGCCCGAAGGCGAAGGTGCCGAAGGTGGTGAACATCAGCATGATGGCGATCGACAGGCCCATGTCGCCGACCCGGTTGACCAGGAAGGCCTTCTTCGCGGCGGTGGCCGCGGTGGGCTTGTGCTGCCAGAAGCCGATGAGCAGGAACGACGCCAGACCGACGCCCTCCCACCCGACGTACAGCAGCAGGTAGTTGTCGGCGATGACCAGGATGAGCATCGCCGCGAGGAACAGGTTGAGATAGCCGAAGAAGCGGCGCCTGCGCTCGTCGTGCTCCATGTAGCCGATGGAGTAGATGTGGATCAGCGTGCCCACACCGGTGATGAGCAGGACGAACGTCATCGACAACTGGTCGAGCTGGAAGGCGATGTCGGCCTGGAAGCCCTCCACCGGGATCCAGCTGAACAGGTGCTGGTGCAGGGCCCGGTCCTCGGCGCCCTTCCCCAGCATGTCGGTGAACAGAATGAGACCGACGACGAACGAGGCGCCGGCGAGGAGGGTGCCGAGCCAGTGGCCGGTCCGGTCCAGTCGGCGTCCGCCGCAGAGCAGGACCGCCGCTCCGAGCAGGGGCGCCGCGACGAGCAGCGCAATCAGGTTCTCCACGTTTCCGACCCCTTACAGCTTCATCAGGCTGGCGTCGTCGACCGAGGCCGAGTGGCGGGAGCGGAACAGCGACACGATGATCGCGAGTCCGACGACGACTTCCGCGGCGGCGACGACCATCGTGAAGAACGCGACGATCTGCCCGTCGAGGTTGCCGTGCATCCGGGAGAACGTGACGAGCGCCAGATTGCAGGCGTTGAGCATCAGCTCGACGCACATGAACAGCACGATCGTGTTCCGCCTGATCAGCACCCCGGAGGCGCCGATCGCGAACAGCAGGGCCGCGAGGTAGAGGTAGTTGACCGGGTTCACTGGGCGGCCTCCGAATTCTCCGCCGCGGATGCGGGACGGGCCCCGCGCGCCAGGGCGTCCGCGTCCTCACGTCCGAGCCGCTCCCCGGAGCGCTGCTCCAGGGCCTTGAGATCGGCGAGGGACTGCTGCGAGACGTCGCGGATCTGACCGCGCTCGCGCAGGGTCTGCATGACGGTGAGCTCGGACGGCGTGCCGTCGGGGAGCAGACCGGGGATGTCCACCGCGTTGTGCCGGGCGTAGACGCCGGGGGCGGGCAGCGGCGGGAGGTGCTTGCCGCGCACGCGCTCCTCGGACATCTCCCGCTGGGTCCTGGCCCGTTCGGTGCGCTCGCGGTGGGTGAGCACCATCGCGCCGACGGTCGCGGTGATCAGCAGGGCGCCGGTGATCTCGAAGGCGAAGACGTACTTGGTGAAGATGAGGTTGGCGATTCCCTCGACGTTGCCGCCGTGCCGGGCGTTGGCCACGCCGAGCCCGTTGAAGGTGCTCAGGGAGGCGTTGCCGATGCCCGCGATCAGCAGCACGGCGAACCCGAAGGCACACCCGAGGGCAAGCCAGCGCTGCCCCTTGAGGGTCTCCTTGAGGGAGTCCGCCGCGGTGACGCCGACGAGCATGACGACGAAGAGGAACAGCATCATGATCGCGCCGGTGTAGACGATGATCTGGACGATGCCGAGGAAATACGCGCCGTTGGCGAGGTAGAAGACCGCGAGGACGATCATGGTCCCGGCGAGCGAGAGGGCGCTGTGCACGGACTTCTTCATCAGCACCGTGGAGAGCGCGCCGATCACCGCGACGGTGCCCAGGATCCAGAACTGGACGGCCTCGCCGGTCGAGGTGGCGGTGGCTGCGGCCAGGGAGTTCACGCCTCCACCCCCTTGTCCTGCCGGGCGTCGGCGGCCCGGGTGGACTCGATGGGGTCCTCGTCCTGCTGGTCGCTCTCGCCCTTGGACACGGCCGTCTGACGGACCGTGCCGGGGGCGGCCTCGGTGACCACTCCCCGGTAGTAGTCCTGCTCGTCCATGCCGGGGAAGATCGCGTGCGGGCTGTCGACCATGCCTTCCTCCAGGCCCGCGAGCAGCTCGTCCTTGGTGTAGATGAGGCTTTCGCGGGTGGTGTTGGCGAGCTCGAACTCGTTCGTCATGGTCAGTGCCCGGGTGGGGCACGCCTCGATGCAGAGTCCGCACAGGATGCAGCGCGCGTAGTTGATCTGGTAGACGCGGCCGTAGCGCTCCCCCGGGGAGTAGCGCTCCTCCTCGGTGTTGTCCGCGCCCTCCACATAGATGGCGTCCGCCGGACACGCCCAGGCGCACAGCTCGCAGCCGACGCACTTCTCCAGTCCGTCCGGGTGGCGGTTGAGCTGGTGGCGGCCGTGGAAGCGGGGCGCCGTCACCTTCGGCGTCTCCGGATACTGCTCGGTGAGCCGCTTCTTGAACATGGCCTTGAAGGTCACGCCGAAGCCGGCCACCGGGTTCTGGAACTTGTCCCCCGGCTCCCCCGCCTGCCCCGAGGACCCAGCGGATCCCGATGAGCCCGTGAGCTCTGGTTTCTCAGACACCGCCGGCCTCCTTTCCGTCACTCGCACTTTCGTCACTCTGAGTATCCGCCCCACCACTGACAACGAGCTCCCGGTCCCGTCGTGGCCTGCGCCTGGGCACGGGCGGGAGCGTCTGTCCGGGCAGCGGGGGCACCGGGAACCCGCCCGCCATCGGGTCGAAGGCGGGCTCGGGCCCGGCAGCCTCCTCCTCGGCCCGGGACCTGCGGTCGCGGAACATGTCGACGACGAAGGAGATCAGCAGGATCGCGAGCACGGCCGCGCCCACGTACAGCACGATCCGCGAGAAGTCGTACCCCTCGTTCCGCAGGGCCCGGACCGTGGCGACGAGCATCAGCCAGACCACCGAGACCGGGATGAGGACCTTCCAGCCCAGCTTCATCAACTGGTCGTAGCGCACGCGGGGAAGAGTGCCGCGCAGCCAGATGAAGAAGAAGATCAGCACCTGGAGCTTCAGGAAGAACCAGAGCATCGGCCACCAGCCGTGGTTCGCGCCCTCCCAGAAGGCGGAGACCGGGTAGGGGGCCCGCCAGCCGCCGAGGAACAGCGTCACCGCGATCATCGACACCGTCACCATGTGGATGTACTCGGCGAGCATGAACATCGCGAACTTGATGGAGCTGTACTCGGTGTTGAACCCGCCGACCAGGTCGCCCTCGGACTCCGGCATGTCGAACGGCGCCCGGCTGGCCTCACCGACCATGGTGATCATGTAGATGATGAAGGAGACCGGCAGCAGCAGGATGTACCAGCGGTCCGCCTGCGCCTCCACGATCGTCGAGGTGGACATCGACCCGGAGTAGAGGAAGACCGAGGCGAAGGCCGCGCCCATGGCGATCTCGTACGAGATCATCTGGGCGGACGAACGGATTCCGCCGAGCAGGGGGTACGTCGAGCCCGAGGACCAGCCGCCGAGGACGAAGCCGTACACCCCGATCGCGCCGACGGCGAGGATGTAGAGCGCGGCGATCGGGAGGTCCGTCAGCTGCATCGTGGTGCGCTGCCCGAAGATGGAGACCTCGTTGCCCGCCGGGCCGAAGGGGATCACCGCGATCGCCATGAAGGCGGGGATCGCGGCGAGGATCGGCGCGAGGACGTAGACCGCCTTGTCCGCGCGCTTGACGATCACGTCTTCCTTCAGCATCAGCTTGACGCCGTCGGCGAGCGACTGGAGCAGCCCCCAGGGGCCGTGCCGGTTGGGGCCGATGCGCAGCTGCATCCAGGCGACGACCTTGCGCTCCCACACGATGGAGAACAGCACGATCAACATCAGGAACGCGAAGCAGAAGACCGCCTTGATGACGACGAGCCACCAGGGGTCGGTGCCGAACATCGAGAGATCCTCGGCGGCGAGGACGACGCCCTCGGGCGCCGTGAGTGCGGCGAGGCCAGTCACGCTCGTACCTCCGATGGTTCGACGGGAGCACCCGGTGCGGCGGCGGGGCCGATCCGTACCAGGCCGCCGGGGTTCACGCCGGTGTCGGCGGGGATACCGCGCCCCACCGAGTTCAGCGGCACCCAGACCACCCGGTCCGGCATGTCGGTGACCGCGAGGGGCAGTTCGACGGTGCCCGCGGGTCCGGTCACGGCGAGCAGGTCGCCGTCCTTGACGCCGGACTCGGCGGCGGTGACCGCCGAGAGCCGGGCGACGGCCGCGTGCCGGGTCCCGGCGAGCGCGGTGTCGCCCTCCTGGAGCCGGCCGAGGTCGAGCAGCATCCGGTGGCCCGCGAGGACCGCCTCGCCGTCGCCGGGCCGGGGCAGCGGCTGCGCGCTCTCACGCGGGTCGTCCGCGTGGCCGCCCTCCCAGCCGCCGAGCCGGTCCAGTTCGCGGCGGGCGGCGGGCAGGTCCGGCAGGGCGAAGTGCACGTCCATGGCGTCGGCCAGCATGTGCAGCACGCGGGAGTCGGCCGGTGCGAGCGTCCGGGACATCTGCTCGGGCTTCAGCGCCGCCTGGAACATCCGGACCCGGCCCTCCCAGTTGAGGAAGGTGCCGGATTTCTCCGCGACGGCGGCGACCGGGAAGACCACGTCCGCCCGAGCGGTGACCGCGCTCGGCCGCAGCTCCAGCGAGACCAGGAAGCCCACCTCGTTCAGCGCCTGAAGGGCACGGTTCGGGTCGGGCAGGTCCTCGACGCCGACCCCGGCGACGAGCAGCGCACCCAGTTCGCCGGTGGCCGCGGCCTCGACGATCTGGCCGGTGTCGCGGCCGTAGCGGGTGGGCAGTTCGGCCACCCGCCACAGCTCCGCGACCTCGTCGCGGGCCCTCGGGTCGGTGGCCGGGCGGCCTCCCGGCAGCAGGGAGGGGAGCGCGCCCGCCTCCACCGCGCCCCGGTCGCCGGCCCGGCGCGGGATCCACACCAGGCGTGCGCCGGTGGCGGTGGCGGTGCGGAGGACGGCGCTCAGTGCGCCGGGCACTCCGGCGAGCCGCTCGCCGACGATGATCAGGGAGTGCTCGGCGCGGAGCGCCTCGGCGGCGGCCGCTCCTTCGGCCTCCAGGCCGGTGCCGCCCGCGAGGGCGTCCAGCCATTCGGTCTCGGTGCCGGGGGCGGCGGGCAGCAGGGTGCCGCCCGCCTTCGCCAGGCCCCGGGTGGCGTGCGAGGCGAGCGCGTAGGTCCGCTGGCCGCTCTTGCGGTGAGCCTTGCGCAGCCGCAGGAAGACGCCGGGCGCCTCCTCCTCGGACTCGAACCCGACGAGCAGGACCGCGGGCGCCTTCTCCAGCGCGGTGTACGTGACCCCGTCGCCGTCCAGGTCCCGGCCGCGTCCGGCGACCCGGGCGGCCAGGAAGTCGGCCTCCTCGGCGCTGTGGACCCGGGAGCGGAAGTCGATGTCGTTGGTGTCGAGGGCGACCCGGGCGAACTTGCTGTACGCGTAGGCGTCCTCGACGGTCAGCCGGCCGCCGGTCAGGACGCCGGTACGGCCGCGGGCGGCGAGGAGACCGGCGGCGGCGGCCTCCAGCGCCTCGGGCCAGCTCGCCGGTTCCAGGACGCCTTCGGCGTTGCGGACCAGCGGGGTGGTGAGCCGGTCACGCTGCTGGGCGTAACGGAAGCCGAACCTCCCCTTGTCGCAGAGCCACTCCTCGTTGACCTCGGGCTCGTTGGCCGCGAGGCGGCGCATGACCTTGCCGCGCCGGTGGTCGGTCCGCGTCGAGCAGCCGCCCGAGCACTGCTCACACACCGAGGGGGTGGAGACCAGGTCGAAGGGGCGGGAGCGGAATCGGTACGCCGCCGAGGTCAGCGCGCCGACCGGGCAGATCTGGATGGTGTTGCCGGAGAAGTACGACTCGAACGGGTCGCCCACCCCGGTGCCGACCTGCTGGAGCGCACCGCGCTCGATCAGCTCGATCATCGGGTCGCCCGCCACCTGGTTGGAGAACCGGGTGCAGCGCGCGCAGAGCACGCACCGCTCGCGGTCCAGCAGCACCTGGGTGGAGATCGGGACGGGCTTCTCGAAGGTCCGCTTCCTGCCCTCGAACCGGGAGTCGGCGGCGCCGTGCGACATCGCCTGGTTCTGGAGGGGGCACTCGCCGCCCTTGTCGCAGACGGGGCAGTCCAGCGGATGGTTGATCAGCAGCAGCTCCATCACGCCCTTCTGCGCCTTCTCGGCGACCGGAGAGGTGATCTGCGACTTGACGACCATGCCGTCGGTGCAGGTGATGGTGCAGGAAGCCATCGGCTTGCGCTGGCCCTCGACCTCGACGATGCACTGGCGGCAGGCGCCGGCGGGGTCGAGGAGCGGGTGGTCGCAGAAGCGCGGGATCTCGATGCCGAGGAGTTCGGCGGCCCGGATGACCAGGGTCCCCTTGGGGACGCTGATCTCGATGCCGTCGATGGTCAGCGTGACCAGGTCCTCGGGCGGGATGGCCGCCTCGCCGCCCCCGGAGGGCGCACTCGTGGTGACTGTCATGCGTTCACCCCCCGGTGAGCGTTCTTGCCGTCGGTGTTCTTGTCGTCGGCCCAGGCCGTGGACCGGGCGGGATCGAAGGGGCAGCCCTTGCCGGTGATGTGCTGCTCGTACTCCTCGCGGAAGTACTTGAGCGAGGAGAAGATCGGCGAGGCCGCGCCGTCGCCGAGCGCGCAGAACGACTTGCCGTTGATGTTGTCGGCGATGTCGTTGAGCTTGTCGAGGTCGGCCATCTCGCCCTGGCCGGCCTCGATGTCGCGGAGCAACTGGACCAGCCAGTACGTCCCTTCGCGGCAGGGTGTGCACTTGCCGCAGGACTCGTGGGCGTAGAACTCGGTCCAGCGGGTGACGGCCCGAACGACGCAGGTCGTCTCGTCGAAGCACTGGAGCGCCTTGGTGCCGAGCATGGACCCGGCGGCGCCGACGCCCTCGTAGTCGAGGGGGACGTCGAGGTGCTCCTCGGTGAACATCGGGGTGGAGGAGCCGCCCGGCGTCCAGAACTTCAGCCGGTGACCGGCCCGGATACCGCCGCTCATGTCGAGGAGCTGGCGCAGCGTGATGCCGAGTGGGGCCTCGTACTGGCCGGGGCTGGTGACATGGCCGCTGAGGGAGTAGAGCGTGAAGCCCGGGGACTTCTCGCTGCCCATCGACTTGAACCAGTCCTTGCCCTTGTTCAGGATCGCGGGAACCGAGGCGATGGACTCGACGTTGTTCACCACAGTGGGGCAGGCGTACAGACCGGCGACCGCAGGGAAGGGGGGTCGCAGCCGGGGCTGGCCACGCCGTCCTTCGAGAGAGTCGAGCAGCGCGGTTTCCTCACCACAGATGTACGCACCGGCGCCCGCGTGCACTGTGAGTTCCAGATCGAGTCCTGAACCCAGGATGTTCGTCCCCAGATAACCCGCCTCGTACGCCTCTCGTACGGCCTCGTGCAGTCGTCGCAGCACGGGGACGACCTCACCGCGCAGATAGATGAACGCGTGCGACGAACGGATCGCGTAACAGGCGATCACCATGCCCTCGATGAGGCTGTGCGGGTTCGCGAAGAGGAGCGGGATGTCCTTGCAGGTCCCCGGCTCCGACTCGTCGGCGTTGACAACTAGATAGTGCGGTTTGCCGTCCCCCTGCGGGATGAACTGCCACTTCATCCCGGTGGGGAAGCCCGCGCCACCACGTCCGCGCAGACCGGAGTCCTTGACGTACGCGATGAGGTCGTCGGGTGCCATGGCGAGTGCCTTGCGCAGCCCTTCGTAGCCCTCGTGGCGACGGTAGGTGTCCAGGGTCCAGGATTCGGGCTGGTCCCAGAAGGCGGAGAGGACGGGCGCGAGCAGCTTCTCGGGGCTCGTCCCGTTGTGGTCGATCTCGGCGGCCAAGGTCATCACTCCCCCTCCTCGGCGGTGGGCCCGGCCGGGTGCTCCGGGTCGGAGGCCGAGGTCTGCTGCGAGGTATTCGGCGTCCCGGAGGGGCTCGTTGAGGGGCGGTGGTCGGGTGACGGGTGGGCGTGCGAGCTGAGGTGCTCGGACGGCGAAGGGTCGTGTGGCTGCGCGCCCTGGGGCCGCGCGTCCTGGGGCTGCCCGGCGCGCGGGGAGACCACGCGTGCCGTCGGGAGCGCCTCGCCCTTGGCGAGCCTCAGCCCGACGAGGGAGGCGGGGCCCGCGCCGCCGGTCGCCTCGACGGCGCCGGGACGCTCGTCGGGGAAGCCGGCGAGGATGCGGGCGGTCTCCTTGTACGAGCAGATCGGCGCGCCCCGGGTGGGCTCGACGGTCCGGCCGGCGATCAGGTCGTCGACGAGCTGCGTGGCGCTCCGGGGCGTCTGGTTGTCGAAGAACTCCCAGTTGACCATCACGACGGGCGCGAAGTCGCAGGCGGCGTTGCACTCGATGTGTTCGAGAGTGACCTTGCCGTCCTCGGTGGTCTCGTTGTTGCCGACGCCGAGGTGATCCTTGAGCGTGTCGAAGATGGCGTCGCCGCCCATGACCGCGCACAGGGTGTTGGTGCAGACGCCGACCTGGTAGTCGCCGCCGGCCCTGCGCCGGTACATGGAGTAGAAGGTCGCGACGGCGGTGACCTCGGCGGTGGTGAGGTCGAGCGTCTCGGCGCAGAAGGCCATGCCCGTACGGGAGACGTATCCCTCCTCCGACTGCACGAGGTGCAGCAGCGGCAGGAGGGCGGAGCGGCTGCCGGGATAGCGGGCGATCACCTCCTTCGCGTCCGCGTCGAGCCGGGCGCGCACCTCGGCCGGGTAGGGGGTGGCGGGGAGCTGCGGCATCCCCAGACTGACGTCTTGGCGTGATGTGGTCACCGGTCGACGCCTCCCATCACGGGGTCGATGGACGCGACGGCGACGATGACGTCGGCGACCTGGCCGCCTTCGCACATCGCCGCCATGGCCTGCAGGTTGGTGAAGGACGGGTCGCGGAAGTGGACCCGGTAGGGACGGGTGCCGCCGTCGGAGACGACGTGCACGCCGAGTTCGCCCTTGGGGGACTCGACGGCGGTGTACGTCTGTCCGGCGGGGACCCGGAAGCCCTCGGTCACCAGCTTGAAGTGGTGGATCAGGGCTTCCATGGAGGTGCCCATGATGTTCCTGATGTGGTCGAGCGAGTTGCCGAGACCGTCGGGGCCCAGGGCGAGCTGGGCGGGCCAGGCGATCTTCTTGTCGGCGACCATGACCGGTCCCGGCTCCAGGCGGTCGATGCACTGCTCGATGATGCGCAGCGACTGGTGCATCTCCTCCAGGCGGATGAGGAAGCGTCCGTAGGAGTCGCAGGAGTCCGCGGTCGGGACCTCGAAGTCGTAGGTCTCGTAGCCGCAGTACGGGTCGCTCTTGCGCAGGTCGTGCGGGAGTCCGGCGGAGCGCAGCACCGGGCCGGTGGCGCCGAGCGCCATGCAGCCGGTGAGGTCGAGGTAGCCGACGTCCTTCATACGGGCCTTGAAGATGGGGTTGCCGGTGGCGAGCTTGTCGTACTCCGGCAGGTTCTTCTTCATGGTCTTGATGAACTCGCGCAGCTGGTCGACCGCGCCCGGGGGCAGGTCCTGGGCGAGGCCGCCGGGGCGGACGAACGCGTGGTTCATCCGGAGGCCGGTGAAGAGCTCGAAGAGGTCGAGAACCAGTTCACGATCGCGGAAGCCGTAGATCATGATCGTGGTCGCGCCGAGTTCCATGCCGCCGGTGGCGATGCACACCAGGTGCGAGGCGAGCCGGTTGAGCTCCATCAGCAGCACGCGCAGGACGGTGGCACGGTCGGGGATCTGGTCCTCGATGCCGAGGAGCTTCTCGACGCCCAGGCAGTACGCCGTCTCGTTGAAGAACGGCGTCAGGTAGTCCATCCGCGTGACGAAGGTGGTGCCCTGCGTCCAGTTGCGGAATTCGAGGTTCTTCTCGATGCCGGTGTGGAGGTAGCCGATGCCGCAGCGGGCCTCGGTGACGGTCTCGCCGTCGATCTCCAGGATGAGGCGCAGCACGCCGTGCGTGGACGGGTGCTGGGGCCCCATGTTGACGATGATGCGCTCGTCGTCGGACTTCACCGCGGATTCGACGACCTCGTCCCAGTCGCCGCCGGTGACTGTATACACAGTCCCCTCGGTCGTGGCACGGGGATCCGAGAGGGGCGTCCCGGAGGGACTCGACGAGGCGTGGTGGCCGGGCGACGGGTGGGAAGGGGGAGTAGTCATCAGGAGTACGACCTCCGCTGGTCCGGAGCCGGGATCTGGGCGCCCTTGTACTCGACGGCGATGCCGCCGAGCGGGTAGTCCTTGCGCTGCGGGAAGCCCTGCCAGTCGTCCGGCATCATGATCCGGGTCAGGGCCGGGTGCCCGTCGAAGACGATCCCGAAGAAGTCGTACGCCTCGCGCTCGTGCCAGTCGTTGGTCGGGTAGAGCGCGACGAGCGACGGGATGTGCGGGTCGCTGTCCGGGGCGGACACCTCCAGCCGGATCAGCCGGCCGTGGGTGAGGGAGCGCAGGTGGTAGACGGCGTGCAGCTCGCGGCCCTTGTCGCCCAGGAAGTGGACGCCGCTCACGCCCGTACAGAGTTCGAAGCGCAGGGCGGGGTCGTCGCGCAGGGTGCGGGCGACCTGGACCAGGTGCTCGCGGGCGATGTGGAAGGTCAGCTCGTCGCGGTCGACGACCGTCTTCTCGATGGCGTTCTCGGGAAGCAGGTCCTGTTCCTCCAGGGCCCCTTCGAGCTCGTCGGCCACCTCGTCGAACCAGCCGCCGTACGGCCGGGAGGCGGCTCCCGGCAGGGCGATGGTACGGACGAGGCCCCCGTAGCCGGAGGTGTCGCCGCCGTTGTCCGCGCCGAACATGCCCTTGCGGACGCGGATGACCTCGCCGCCGGCGCCGCGCGGGGTGGGTACGGCGTTGCCGTTGTGCTCGTCGCCGTTCGCGTTGGGGTTCTCGGTCACCGGAGCAGCCCCTTCATCTCGATCAGGGGCAGTGCCTTGAGGGCCGCTTCCTCCGCCTCGCGGGCGGCCTCCTCCGCGTTGACCCCGAGTTTGCCGTCCTGGATCTTCTGGTGGAGCTTGAGGATGGCGTCCAGCAGCATCTCGGGGCGAGGAGGACAACCCGGCAGATAAATATCGACCGGGACAATGTGATCAACACCCTGCACAATGGCGTAATTATTGAACATTCCGCCCGATGACGCACAAACCCCCATGGAAATGACCCACTTGGGATTGGGCATCTGGTCGTAGACCTGCCGCAGGACGGGCGCCATCTTCTGGCTCACCCGTCCCGCGACGATCATCAGGTCCGCCTGTCGCGGCGATCCGCGGAAGACCTCCATCCCGAACCGGGCCAGGTCGTAGCGGCCCGCGCCGGTCGTCATCATCTCGATGGCGCAGCAGGCGAGTCCGAACGTGGCCGGGAAGACGGAGGACTTCCGCACCCAGCCCGCGGCCTGCTCGACCGTGGTCAGAACGAAGCCGCTCGGCAGTTTCTCTTCGAGTCCCATGGTGTGCCCCTCAGCCCCTCAGTCCCATTCCAGGCCGCCGCGACGCCACACATACGCATAGGCGACGAAGACGGTGAGCACGAAGAGCAGCATCTCCACGAGCCCGAAGATCCCCAGGGCGTCGAAGGAGACCGCCCAGGGATAGAGGAAGACGATCTCGATGTCGAAGACGATGAAAAGCATCGCCGTCAGGTAGTACTTGATGGGAAAGCGGCCGCCTCCGGCCGGAGTCGGGGTGGGTTCGATACCGCACTCGTACGCTTCGAGCTTTGCCCGGTTGTAGCGCTTGGGGCCGATAAGCGTGGCCATGACCACGGAGAAGATCGCAAACCCTGCCCCGAGGGCGCCGAGCACGAGGATGGGCGCGTAGGCATTCACGCTCCTCGCTCCTTCCAGTCGTCCTTGACCTTTGGACCGCATCGGGCGACCGGCTCGCCACCTCACCAAGATCGTGCACATGTGAGGCAGTTCACAAGCCCGACTGCCCCGCATCCTATGCCCGCCCCCCTGTGATCTGCGACACGGGGTACGACAACGGCTTTGTGATCTTCACCACCTGACGAAGGATCATGAAGTCGCATGAGCAGTGATCTTCATACGCGAAGCGGCCGAGTGATCACGAGACGTGACATTCGATGGTGTTACCGCTGGTCAAAGGCGTGCGGCGCTATCAATCGACGTCCTGTACAAGCAAATTGGCGATGGACCGCTCTGGAGTGATAAGGGATCCGGCCGGCCTCGAAGCTCACCCGGACGAGGGGCGACGGGGATCGATGAGGACATGTGCACGCATTCACGAACTTCCGGATCGAGCACCGGGGACTTCCCGCACTCCGGCCCGAGTCGCCCCCTCCGCCACACCGGAGGCGCCCCGTCCGCGCGACTCGGCGCGCGGGTGGAGTCGCGAGGACGGAGTCGCGCGGACGGAGCGCCTCCGCCGGCCCGCGCGACCGCAGGTGGCCACGGGCGCCCACGCGGATCGCGGCCGCGAGGGTTACCCGTCCCGGTGGACTCACACTGTGACCTGCGCCACGTGACCCGACGCCCCGAAAAGCCGGGCTTGGCCACCGGTGTGAACGGATGGTAAGCGACGGGCAATTCGGGCGTATTACCGAAAGGCAGTGATCACGGGCCTGATCACAGTCGCCCGTTTTGCCCGTTACGGCGTCAATAAAGGCCCTCAGAAAGCGGATTCACAGATTCCGGACGTAACTGTGTCGCAACACACGTTTCTTGATGGGACCCCTACCGCCCTGATAGCGCTAGTACCCATGTCCCACACCGCTCACATACCCAGCCACCGGAAGCCCCGCCAGCGCGCCTCGAAGTCGGCACTGCGAGCCGGAGTTGCCGGTGGCGTCCTCAGCACCATCGCGGTCGCGGGTGCCGCCGGTCCGGCCCAGGCCGAGCCGGTGACCCAGACGATCGAGATGCCCACCATCACGTCCGGCCTCTCCACCGCTGTGGCCGCCTCCGCTCAGGCCACCCAGCAGGTCGCCCTCGACCTGGAGACGCAGGCCCACGAGGACGCCGCGGCCGAGAAGGCCGCGAAGACGGCCAAGAAGGCCCACGCCGAGGCCGTCCGCAAGGCCGAGGCCAAGAAGAAGGCCGAAGCCGCCGCGAAGGCCAAGGCGGAAGCCGAGGCCGAGGAGCGTGCCGAGCGCGCCTCCCGGACCGCCGAGCGCACGACGCTCAGCGCCTCCACCGGTTCCTCGCGCTCCTCGGACTCCCCGGGCAGCTCCGCCACCGCCCCCTCCTCCTCCTCGTCGAGCGTGAGCGGTTCCGCCGCGGCCGTCGTCGCGTTCGCCAAGGCCCAGGTCGGCGACGCGTACGTGTCCGGCGGCACCGGCCCCAACGCGTGGGACTGTTCCGGCCTGGTCCAGGCCGCGTACCGCTCGGTGGGCATCGACCTCCCGCGTGTCTCGCAGTCCCAGTCGACCGCCGGCACCCAGGTCTCCCTGAACAACCTCCAGCCCGGCGACATCCTGTACTGGGGCGGCGCGGGCAGCGCGTACCACGTCGCGATCTACGTCGGCGGCGGCCAGTTCGTCGGCGCGCAGAACTCCAGCACCGGCACGGTGCAGCGCTCCATGGACTACGACCGGCCGACCGGCGCGGTCCGCGTTCTCTGATTCACAAGCGCCCGCGGGCGCTCCGGTGCACGGCTGAGGGCCGCCGCTCCCCCGCTCGGGGGCGGTGGCCCTTCGCCGTCGTAGCGGCGACGAGCAGGGCCAGGACCATCAGCAGGGCGCTCACCCAGACCGGCGCCCGGTAGCCGAGCCCACCGTCCAACACCAGGCCGCCCGCCCACGGCCCCACCGTCGCCCCCAGGTTGAACGCGGTCGTCGAGAAGGCGCCGGCCAGGGTCGGGGCCCCGGGGGCGAGGCCCAGGACCCGGGTGATCAGGGCGGTGCCCGTACCGAAGGCGAGCAGGCCGAGGAGCGGGATCAGCACCAGGGCGAGCACCGGGTGACCCGCCGTCAGGGCGAGCGCCGCCCAGCCGAGGGTGAGAGCGGCCATGCCCGTGGCGACGACGGCGACCGGGCGGGCGTCGGCGAACCGGCCCGCCACGGTCACCCCGGCGAACGAGCCCGCCCCGAAGAGCGCCAGGGACACCGGCACCCATCCCGCGCCCAGGCCCGTCTCCCGGGTGAGGAGCGGCTCCAGGTAGGAGAACGTGCAGAAGGTCGCCCCCTGCACCAGGGCCATCGTGAGCAGGACCGGCCGCAGCCGGGGGCCGGTCAGCGCGCGCAGTTCGTCCCGTACGGGTACGGGAGCGGAGCCCGTGTCCGTACCCCGGCCGCCCGGGATGGAGCGCAGGACCGCGAGGACGGCGGGCAGCGAGACAACCGCGACCGCCCAGAAGGCCGACCGCCACCCCCAACGCTCCCCCAGCACCGCGCCGCCCGGTACGCCCACCACGCAGGCGATCGTCACTCCGCCGACCACGACGGCGGCGGCCCGGCCCTTGAGCCGGTCGGGGACCATCGCGACGGCTGTCGTCAGGGCCACCGCCCAGAAGCCCGCGTTGGCGAGGGCGCCGACGAAGCGGGTTGCCAGGAGCACGCCGTAACTCGGGGTGAGAGCGCCGACGACATGAACGGCGACGAACACCGCGAGGAAGAGGAACAGAGCGCGGCGGCGGGGCCAGGTGCGGCTGGAGAGCGCCATCAGGGGTGCGCCGACGACCATCCCGACGGCGAAGACGGAGGTGAGGAGGCCGGCCGCGGAAAGGGAGACGTCGAGGTCGGCGGCGATGCCCGAGAGAAGCCCGGACAGCATGAACTCGGAGGTGCCCTGGGCGAAGACCGCGAGCCCGAGGACGTAGACGGCGAATGGCATGGGTGAGTAGCCCCTTGGACGGAACCGTCGGGTGGACAGACAGACCGGAATGCGGGGATACGGGCCGCGCGGACGTCCGCCGGAGGTCCGGCGGAGCGGCGCGGAGGGTGCCCGGCGGTGCTCGCCGGCGGCACGGAACCCGCGTACGGCGGTGCTTCGGCGCGTACGCGAGGGGGAACGGCCCGTACCCGCGGTGAGCCGGGGGACGTGGAACCGTGACGAAGGGGGCCGGTGGCCCGAGGGGTCAGTCGGCGACGCTCAGCACGAACACGGCCACCGGCACACCGGTGGCCGGAGTCTGTCGGACTCAGGGCTGGCCATGAAGCGAGAGGCTACCGGCCGGGCGGCGGGGCCTCCAGCGATTTTCCCGGCCGGAGGACCGGGAGGCTGACCCGAGCACGGGAAGGCCGGAGAACCGGAGGCCGGAAGGCCGGAAGGCCGGGCCGGACCGGAGGACTGGAGGCCGGAAGGCCTGGCCAGAAGGCCGTCGTCCGGATCAGCGGCGGCGGGGGCGGCGGTTGGGCCGGTCCGGCTCCTTGGCCGAGGTGGTGGGCGCGGGCGGCGCGTCGTACGGGGCGTCGAAGTCCTCGTCGTCGTCCGTCGCGGTCAGGTCCACGGCGAAGCGGGGCTCCAGGAAGAGTCCGTGGTGCTGGGGCGTGGCGGCGGCCGAATCCGGACGTGCGGAATTCCGGGGCAGGGAGGCGGTGGTCATGGCTGTCTGTCCTTGGGGTCGAGCAGCGCTGTATCGGCTTGTTCCGTACCCCGCCGGCCTGCGTGCGATGTGAGCGTGCGTCAAGAAGAGTGGTACGCACCGCGTGCCACCGCTACGGGCGGGGGCGGGTGCCGGCCGGTCCGGACTGCCGACGACCGGGGGGCGCGCAAATCATCGCACACGATCACCTGGGGAGTTGAGAAATATCTCCTGACGTGAGGCGGAGTACCAGGATCCGGGAGCGTCGGAGGGCGACGCGGAAGTACGCGGTCAGCCGCCGATCGCCTCCCGGGACGTGAAACGCCGGGCCCGGCGGCTGGTCCCGGTCCGCCGGCCGGTCGCCCTCCCCGGGCATGCGCAGGGGCCAGGTGACGGCGGGGCCGACCAACAGGGGGGCGGCCTCCGAAGCCCGGGGCGGCGGCCGTGCGTGCGGGCGTGCCCGGCCTGTGCGTGCGTGCCCCGCGAGGACGGCGACGACCCGGCGGCGAGCGGGGCGGCCGGCCGCTCGGGCTTCTGGGCATCCCTGCGTCCGGCAGCGAGTGGTGGAGCCGGAGGGGCCCCCTGTTCGACGGGCGGCCGGTGGAAGGCGATCAGCGCGGGGACGTCGTCGTCGGGCAGTGCGGTGAGCGTGACGCCGGTCCGGGCCAGGGTCTCCGCGTCCGGGCGCCCCCGACTGCGCCGGCCCGCCGAAGGGCCGCCCACGGCCGGGCTCCTGCCGGCCGAGGAGGACCCGCGCATACGGCTGGTCGCGGCCCTGGCGCGCGATGCCGTCGGCCACCTGAGCGGGCCGCAGCGCGAGGAGCTGCGGGCCTGCCACCCGCCGCGCCCGGCCCTGCGCCCTCATTGGCCCAAGCGCATCGCCTCCAAGTGGCCCACGGCCGGGTCCATTCGCTCCCCTAGATTCGAATCCGGCGCACACGACTGCCCCTGACCCGTCCGGTACAGACCGGGATGACATGGGACGGGGTGGGATGAGACGGGCGGAATCGACGGGATGGGACGGGACGGAATGGACGTGCGTGCGCGATGGATTCCCGCCGCCGGCCCGGCGCGCGGTCTGGCTGTGGCCCAGTTGGTCAATTCGCTGGGGGACGGCGCCTATTACGTCTGCTCCGCGCTGTACTTCTCGCAGGTGGTCGGCCTCTCGGCGGCGGAGATCGGACTCGGACTGACGCTCGCGTGGGGGGTGGGCGCGGTAGCGGGGGTGCCGCTCGGGCACCTCGCCGACCGCCTCGGCCCGCGCAGGACGGCCGTCGGGCTGGCCCTCGCCACGGCGGTCTGCGTGGCCGCCTTCCTCGTGGTGCGGTCGTATCCGTCGTTCGTCCTCGCGGCCTGCGCCTACGCGACCGCGCAGTGCGGGTTCGCCGCCGCCCGCCAGTCGCTGCTGGCCGGGATCGTGGACCGGGACGGGCGGACCGGCGTACTCGCCCATCTCCAGTCGGCCCTCAACGCGGGCCTGGCGCTGGGGGCGGCCCTCGGCGGGGTGGCCCTGCACATCGGTACGGCCGACGCCTATCTCGCCGCCCTGGCCCTGGACGCCGTCGCGTTCGCGGGGTGTGCGCTGCTGCTCGCGCGGCTGCCGGAGCCGGCCCGCGCCGACAAGTCCGTACCCGGACGCGGCGCGGACCCGACCGTCCTGCGGGACCGGCCGTACGCGCTCGTCGCCCTGCTCAACATGATCATGCTGCTCCGGATGCCGCTGATCAGCCTGGCCATCCCGCTCTGGATCGCCGAACGCACCGCCGCACCCGGCTGGACCGTTTCGGCGCTCCTGGTGCTCAATACGGGGGCCGTGATGCTCTTCCAGGTCCGTACGGCGTCCGCCGTACGTGATCTGCCGAGCGCCGTACGCACCGTGCGGAGCGGCGGGGTCCTGATGCTGGCGTCCTGTGCGGCCTTCGCCTGCACCGCGCTCGACGCGCCGCTGTGGGCACTGTTCGCGATCCTGCTGTTCGCCGCCGGACTCCAGGTGTGGGGCGAGATGCGGCAGTCGGCGGGAGCGTGGCAGATCAGCTTCGATCTGGCCCCGGCGGGGCGGCAGGGGCAGTACCAGGGCCTCTTCGGGGCAGGGGTTCCCGTCGCGAGAATGCTCGGGCCCCTGCTGCTGACCGCGCTGATCATCTCCTGGGGCGTCCCCGGCTGGCTGCTGCTCGGAGCGCTGTTCCTCGCGGCGGGCCTCGGCATGGGACCGGCGGTGCGGTGGGCGGAGCGGAGCCGTCCGGGCGCACCGGACCAGGACGGGCCGCCGGCCCGTGGGCCAGGGCCGGTCCGCGCCGGGCGGGAACGGCAGGGATGACATGGGTGAACAGGGAGAGAGGCCACGCGCGCCCCAGGCCGTCGAGCGGGCCGGCAAGAGATCCGCGTCGCCCGCCCAGTCGTTGATCAAGGAAGTCGAGGAGCTTCCCGGCTCACCGAGGGTGAAGATCGTCAACGTTTGACGGCCAACCGCCACGAGCCGGGCCGCTCGACTGCCCAACGAGCGGCCCGGACCTGAAGGGTCAAGCTCGGGGGGCCACCTTCGACAGGCCGTTGATGATGCGGTCCATCGCGTCGCCGCCCTGCGGGTCGGTCAGGTTGGCCAGCATCTTCAGGGTGAACTTCATCAGCAGCGGGTGGGTCAGGCCGCGTTGGGTGGCGATCTTCATGATCTTCGGGTTGCCGATCAGCTTCACGAAGGCGCGGCCCATCGTGTAGTAGCCGCCGTAGGTCTCCTTGAGCACCTTCGGGTAGTTGTTCAGGGCCAGTTCGCGCTGGGCGGGGGTGGCGCGGGCGTGCGCCTGGACGATGACGTCGGCCGCGATCTGGCCCGACTCCATGGCGTACGCGATGCCCTCGCCGTTGAACGGGTTGACCATGCCGCCCGCGTCGCCGACGAGGAGGAGGCCCTTGGTGTAGTGCGGCTGGCGGTTGAAGGCCATCGGGAGGGCCGCGCCCCGGATCGGCATCGTCATGTTCTCCGGGGTGTAGCCCCAGTCCTCCGGCATCGAGGCGCACCAGGCCTTGAGGACCTCGCGCCAGTCCAGCTCCTTGAAGGCGGAGGAGGAGTTGAGGATGCCGAGGCCCACGTTGGAGGTGCCGTCGCCCATGCCGAAGATCCAGCCGTAGCCGGGCAGCAGCCGGTCCTCGGCGCCGCGCTTGTCCCACAGCTCCAGCCAGGACTCCAGGTAGTCGTCGTCGTGGCGGGGCGAGGTGAAGTAGGTCCGCACGGCGACGCCCATCGGGCGGTCCTCGCGGCGGTGCAGGCCCATCGCCAGCGAGAGCCGGGTGGAGTTGCCGTCGGCGGCGACAACGAGCGGGGCGTGGAAGGTGACCGGGGTCTTCTCCTCGCCGATCCTCGCCTCGACGCCGGTGATACGGCCGGTGCGCTCGTCCCTGATCGGCGCGCCCACGTTGCAGCGCTCGTACAGCCGGGCGCCGGCCTTCTGCGCCTGCCGGGCCAGCTGCTCGTCGAAGTCGTCGCGTTTGCGGACCAGACCGTAGTCCGGGTAGGAGGCGAGGTCCGGCCAGTCCAGCTGGAGCCGTACGCCGCCGCCGATGATGCGCAGGCCCTTGTTGCGCAGCCAGCCCGCCTCCTCGGAGATGTCGATCCCCATGGCGACGAGCTGCTTGGTGGCGCGGGGCGTGAGTCCGTCGCCGCAGACCTTCTCCCGGGGGAAGGCGGTCTTCTCCAGGAGCAGGACGTCGAGTCCGGCCTTGGCGAGGTAGTACGCGGTCGTGGAGCCGGCTGGGCCCGCTCCGACGACGATCACGTCCGCGCTGTGCTCGGAGAGGGGCTCGGTCACGGTCGGATCTCCCGAAGACTCGAATTCGCGTGCCGCGCGGCACATGTCCCGTGCAGTCTATGGGGGCCTGCAGACCAACCCTCCGAAGGGCTCCCTCATGTCGACAGCGCCTGCCACGCCCCCTGCTCCGGTCCCTGCCGTACGCCTGCGAGTTCCGACCGACGAGGACGCCCTGACCTGGCACCGGGTCTTCGACGACCCGCAGGTGATGGAGTTCTTCGGCGGTCGGAGCGCGGAGTTCTCGGTGTACGAGGAGCTCACCGCGCGCCAGCGGCGGCACGACGCGGAGCTGGGCTACTGCCTGTGGACCGTCACGGACGAGGAGGACGCCGTCCTCGGCTTCACCGGGGCGCAGCCGTGGCCGCACACGCATTACGGGCCGGTGGGCGCGACCGAGATCGGCTGGCGGCTGGGACGTGAGGCGTGGGGACGCGGGTACGCCACCGCCGCCGCCCGCACCACCCTGGAGCGGCTGCGGGCGGCGGGGGTGGGCGAGGTGGTCGCGATGGTCCACTCACGCAACGCCCGGTCGGCGGCGGTCGCGGAACGGATCGGGATGCGGCGGGCCGAGTCGTACGCCACTCCGCGCGGGCAGGAGGCGTACTGCTTCCGGCTGGAGCTCTGAGCCGCCCCGGACGTGGGTCAGGCGCGGGTGGCCCGGTGCAGGGCCACCACGCCGCCGGTCAGGTTGCGCCAGGCGACCTTCGACCAGCCGGCCTTCTGGAGCAGTGCGGCGAGGGCGGGCTGGTCGGGCCAGTCCCGGATCGACTCGGCGAGATAGACGTACGCGTCCGGGTTGGAGGACACCGCGCGGGCGGCCGGCGGGATCGCCCGCATCAGGTACTCCGTGTAGACCGTGCGGAACGGGGTCCAGGTCGGCTGCGAGAACTCGCAGATCACGACCCGCCCGCCGGGCTTCGTCACCCGGTACAGCTCGCGCAGCGCGACATCGGTGTCCTGGATGTTGCGCAGCCCGAAGGAGATCGTGACGGTGTCGAACGTCTCGTCCTTGAACGGCAGCCTCATGCCGTCGCCCGCGGTGAACGGCATCCAGGGGTGGCGTTCCTTGCCGACCTTGAGCATGCCGAGCGAGAAGTCGCACGGCACGACGTAGGCGCCCGCCTTCACGAAGGGCTGTGAGGAGGTCGCCGTACCGGCCGCCAGGTCCAGGATCTTCTGCGCGGGACGGGCGTCGACCGCCTGGGCGACCGCCTTGCGCCACAGCCGGGCCTGGCCGAGCGAGATCACGTCGTTGGTCAGGTCGTAGTTGGCCGCCACACCGTCGAACATCGAGGCGACTTCGTGCGGCTGCTTTTCCAGGGAGGCTCGGGTCACCCTTCCATTCAAGCAGCCCGGCCGTACGGATCGGCGAGGGCGGTCTCCCGCGACGGCGACGCGTCCGGGCACCGACCTCGCGGGTGGCGACGCCTCCCGGCACCGCCCGCGCGACAGCGACACGTACCGGCACCGCCCTCTCCGACCACCCTCCGAGCGGGCACCGGGCTCCGCCGGGGAGTGCCACGCCCCGGACCGGCCCGTGGCACGGCCGCTGCTCCTTCGAGGCCCCCGCCCGCACCCACCGTCTCGAACTGGTATTCACTTCTCTTCAACCTTTTCGGCACGCAGGTCCTCTGTAAGGGGTGGAAGTCCGCACGGGGGGGGTGGCTCTCGAGGGAGCACGGAAGCGCGAGGAGAAGGGAGGGGAGGGCGGATGCCGGCAGGGGCGGAGCCCGCCATGGCGGACGGCGAGGGCGCCGCGTTCGAGGCGTACGCCCGGACCGGGCAGCGCCGGCTGTACCGGACGGCCTACCTGCTGTGCGGAGACGTCGAGGGCGCGCGGGACCTGACGCAGACGACGCTCGCCAAGCTGTTCCAGCACTGGCACAGGGCGAGCCGGGCGGACAACCTCGACGCCTACGCCAAGACCGTGCTCGTCCGCACCTTCGTGGCCGAACGCCGCCGCACGGTACGCGATCTGCTCGCCCACAACCGCAACGCGCCCCGCCCGCACCCCAATCCCGCGCCGGGCGCCGACCTCCGGGTCACGCTGCTCTCGCTGAGCTGTTCCGGGACGCCCTGCACCGGGCCGCATGCCCGCTGTCCCTCCAGCCCGACCTGGTCCCCGGCGCGGTACGGGAGGGCCACCGGCGGCGGGCCAGGTCCCGGGCGCTCGCGGTCGCGGGCGCCTTCGTCGCGGTCACCGCCGTGACCCTGGGCCTCGCCGTCCTCGGCCCCTGGCTGCTGTCGGGGCCGGACGTGGGTCCCGCCGGACCGTCCCTCTCCTCGCCCGCCCCTGTCCCCTCTCCCCAGCGTACGGAGCCACGCCCCGACATGCCGAGCCCCACGTCCACCCCCGAGTCGAAGAGGCCCGAGGCCGGGCCGACGACACCCCCCACCTCGACGCCGTTCCGGTCGGCCCCGTCCGGTCCCGGTCCCGGCCCCGGGGAGTCCACGCATCTGGAGGACTTCCGGAAGCGGGCGGCCAGGGCGCTGGACGCCCTGCTGTCCACGTCGATCGGGACCGTCCGGCCGGCCGGCGACGACGACGCCCAGAGCTATCAGGGGCGGCGCGGCGGCATCGTGCACTCCGTCCGCCTGCCGGTACGCCCGCGTCCGGGGAGCGCGGCGCCCGCCTGCCCCGGCCTCCCACAGAAGGGGCCTGCCTGCGAGGGCCTCACCCTGGACGACGGCACGCCCGTCGTGCGCCGGACGGGAACGGAGGTCTCCCGGTACCGGTCCGGCCGCAGCACGGTGGCGCTGTCCGTCCCGCCCGCGCCCTCCGGGTCGGGCGGCACCCCCGTCACCGCCGGGGACCTGGTCCGGGTCGCCCAGAGCCCGCGGTTCCGGGAGCTGATCGCGTACGCCGACGAGAAGCCCGTGCCGCGGAGCGGGGCCGCCTCGTGACGCGCCGCCGCCCCACGGGCACCCTGCCGCCCGCATACGGGGAACCGGACCGCGACGAGGACACGTTCCGGCTGCGCATGCCGCCTCCCCGGCCCGGTCCCCGGTCCGCCCGCCGTTCCCGTTCCGGTTCCGCTCCCCGCTCCCGGTCCGCCCGCCGTTCCCGGTCCGCTTCCCCTTCCCGGTCCGCTCCCCGTTCCCGGTCCGCGGTGCGGCGTCGGCAGCGGAACCGGCGCCGTGCGGTCGGTCTGGCCGTGCTGGCCCTCACGGTCGTGGCGGGTGCTGCGCTCCTCGTCGGCCGCCCCTGGCAGGACGGGGGCGGCCCGGCGGACGCGGCGCCGGCCCCGTCCCGTACGGCTCCGGCGGGCGGACCGGACAACGCGTCGGAGCAGCCGGAGGACTCTCCTCCGCCCACTCCCCCGCCGTCCCCGACCCCGTCCCCGACCCCGACCGCCTCCGCCTCGGCCGGGACGGACACCATCCGGGCCGAGGACATCCCCGCCTCGGGGCCAGGCACGTTCGCCGTGGCCCGTGCGGGCGTCACGGCGAAGGGCAAGGGCAGCGCCTACCGGGTCGAGGTGGAGGACGGCATCGGTGTCGACCCCGACCGGGCCGCCGCGGACATCGCCGCCGTCCTGGCCGATCCGCGCGGCTGGGGCCACGACGGCGAGCGCTCGTTCCGCCAGGTAGCCGACGGTCCGGCGGGACTGGTGATCCGGATCGCCACCCCGGCCACCACGGACCGGATCTGCGGCTCGTACGGCCTGAACACGCGCGGCGAGGTCAACTGCCGGGGCGGCGAGAAGGTGATGGTCAACCTGAAGCGCTGGCAGCTCGGTTCGCCTCAGTTCGACGGGCCCGTCTCGGAGTACCGGGCGCTGATCGTCAACCACGAGGTGGGCCACTGGCTGGGGCGCGGCCACGAGACCTGCCCGGGGAAGGGCCGCCCCGCGCCCGCGATGATGCAGCAGATCAAGGGGCTGAAGGGCTGTGTCGCCAACGCCTGGCCGTACGACGCGAAGGGACGCTACCTGGGCGGCCCGTCGGTGCCCTGACCTACGCCACGGAGCGTAGGGAACGTACGGAGCCGGGGTCGGGGTCGGAGCCTGGGCCTGGGGCGGGGTCGGAGCCAGGGCTGGCCCCGAGCCGGAGCCTGGGCGGAGGGAGCCGGGGCCCGAGCCGGGGCCGGGCGGCGGCCAGGGCCAAGGCCGAAGCCGGGGTCGGAGCCTCGGCCTGGGCCGAAGCCTCGGCCGGAGCCTGAGCCCCCTTCAGCGGGCGCGGTGCACCAGTCGGCCCCCGAGCACCGTCGCCACGCAGGCGCCCGCTCCGCCCGCGCGCAGCGCTGCCTCGTCGGGCACGTCGAAGACCGCGAAGTCCGCGCGCCCGCCCACGGTCAGCGGGCCGTGGACCGTGGCGGCCAGATCGCCGCCCGCCGCGAAGGGGTCCAGGTCCGGCGGGCCATCGCGTACCGGCGGGGGCGGGACCAGGACCAGACCCGACCGGGAGAGCGCCGTGCACAGCGCCGGGTCGTCCGCGTCGAAGGGGCCCGCCACGTGCGTGGTGCCGTGCCGCAGCATCCGCTGGAGCCCGCGCCGGACGCTGCCGGCCCGCCGGGTCGCGTCCATCGTCGCCGCGAGCCGCTCGGCCTCCTCGCCCCACAGCGGGAGTTCGCCCAGCTCACCGGCCTCGCGCGGGTCGGGGTGGTAGCAGCGGGTGAGCAGCTCCCGGGCCCGGTCCTGGCGCAGTCCGGGCGTGAGGAGGCCGGGCCAGCGGCGGACCCGGGCCGCCGGGTACGCGGCGGCGACCTCCTCGTACGGGCCGAGGGCCGCGATCCGGTCGCCGTCCACCGCGACCGCACCGTCCGCGACGGCCGCCGCGCCGACCGGCAGGACCAGCGGCGCGGCATGGATCGTCAGCACAGGAGGCCCTAGTTGGCGTTGAGGAGCTTCAGCTCCGGGTGCGCGGTGCCGCCCTCGATCGCGGTGGAGGAGATGTGCGAGACCACGCGCTCGTCGACCGGGTCCATCGCCGGGTCGTCGTGCACGACGAGGTGCTCGTACGTCGTGGCGCGCTGGGCGGGGACGCGGTCCGCCTTGCGGATCAGGTCGATGATCTCCAGCCGGTTGGAGCGGTGCTTGGCGCCGGCCGAGGAGACGACGTTCTCCTCCAGCATGATCGAGCCGAGGTCGTCCGCGCCGTAGTGCAGCGACAGCTGGCCGACCTCCTTGCCGGTGGTCAGCCAGGAGCCCTGGATGTGGGCGACGTTGTCGAGGAAGAGCCGGGCGATGGCGATCATCCGCAGGTACTCGAAGAGCGTGGCCTGCGTCTGGCCCTTCAGCTTGTTGTTCTCCGGCTGGTAGGTGTACGGGATGAAGGCGCGGAAGCCGCCCGTACGGTCCTGGACGTCCCGGATCATCTTCAGGTGCTCGATGCGCTCGGCGTTGGTCTCGCCGGTGCCCATCAGCATGGTGGAGGTGGACTCGACGCCGAGCCCGTGCGCGATCTCCATGATCTCCAGCCACCGCTCGCCGGACTCCTTGAGCGGGGCGATGGCGGTGCGCGGCCGGGCGGGCAGCAGCTCGGCGCCCGCGCCGGCGAAGGAGTCGAGCCCGGCGGCGTGGATCCGGCTGATGGCCTCCTCGGCGGAGACCTTCGAGATCCGGGCCATGTGCTCGATCTCGGAGGCGCCCAGGGAGTGGATGACCAGCTGCGGGAACGCCTTCTTGATCGCGGAGAAGTGCTCCTCGTAGTACTCCACGCCGAAGTCCGGGTGGTGGCCGCCCTGGAACATGATCTGGGTGCCGCCCAGCTCCACGGTCTCCGCGCAGCGGCGCAGGATGTCGTCGAGGTCGCGGGTCCAGCCCTTGTCGGTGGCCTTGGGCGGGGCGTAGAAGGCGCAGAACTTGCAGGCCGTCACGCACACGTTGGTGTAGTTGATGTTGCGCTCGATGATGTACGTCGCGATGTGTTCCGTACCGGCGTAGCGGCGTCGGCGTACGGCGTCGGCGGCGGCGCCCAGCGCGTGCAGCGGCGCGGACCGGTAGAGGCCGAGCGCCTCCTCCGGGGTGATCCGACCGCCTTCGGCGGCTCGGTCGAGGACGGGCTGAAGGTCGGCCTTCTCGGTCACCGGGCTGTCACCTTTCGGCGGTATTTTTGACGATCCTCGGACCGATCCAGCGTACGCCAGCCCTGTGCGCCCTCAGCCGCCGGACCTGGTGAGCTTCCCGTACGGGAGACCGGCGGCGCGTTCCTTCGAGCGGTAGTCCAGGGTGCCGTCCTCGGCGAGGCGGAAGACCAGGTCGGCTTCCGTGGTGGTGCACAGGCCGGGCGTGCTGGGGCGGTCCGGGTCGGTGGCCTCGCGGATGTTCAGCTGCTTCGCGGTGCCGGAGGCGAGGGTGCCGACGCTGTTGCAGGTGACGGTGATGCCGAGCTGGGAGATCGTCGTGCTCAGCCGGACGACCTGCTCGCCGCGTTTCCCCTCGGTGAAGACGGCGGTGAGGGTGCCGTGCGGCTGACCGGTCGTCTCCTCGGTGACCGGCCCCTTCCAGGTGCCCACGTACGCCTTCGGCAGCGCGTCGGCCGGGGCCTCGCTCCGGTCGGCGGATTCGGCGGGCGTCGGCTTCGCGGAGGCGGGCGTGGAGGCGGCGGAGGAGGGCCGGTTGGCCGCGCTGTCGCTTCCCTCACGCCGGTCGGCGTCACCGCCCGGGAGGAAGCCGTCGAGCAGTCCCGTGCCGAGGGTGACGGCGGCGAGCGCGCCCGCCACGGCCAGGGCGAGGGTGCAGCTGACCCGGCGGCTGCGGCGCCCCCCGGAGGTCTGCCGGTTCTCGGCGCTGACGGTCAGGGAGACGCGGGGGTCGCCGTCGCGCTGCCCCGGCAGACCACTGGCGGCGCGCCCGCCATGCCCGCCGTGCCCGCCGTCGCCGCCCTGCCGGTAGGTCCCGGCATGTGTGGGGGGCGGGGGCGCGGTGGGGGCGTGCTTCGCGCGCGGAAGCGTAGGTGGCGGGGGCGGGGGCGGCATCCCGTACGCGTCGTCCTGAGGATGAGGTGTCCCGTACGCGTCGTCCTGAGGATGCGGCGTCCTGTACGGCACGTCCTGCGGCGCTTCCTGCGGACGCGGTACCCCGTACCCCGCGTCCCCCGAAACTTCCTGCGGACGCGGTACCCCGTACGGTGCGTCTCCCGGCGCTTCCTGCGGACGCGGTGCCCCGTACGGTGCGTCCTGCGGGCTCGGGGCGGGCGGGCCGGATTCACCGCCCCGGCCCGGTGCGGCCTCCCCCGGCCGGGGACCGGGCCCCTGTCCCGCCCTCAGCGACGCGCTGCTGAACGGCACCGGGCCCGACTGCACCGGCGCGTCCTGCGGTTCCAGGTCCAGGAGCGCCACCGCCGACCGGCTGACCTCGCGCACCAGCCGGCCCGGCAGCCAGCCGCCCGCCACCATCGCCGCCGCCCCGTCGGGAGCGAGCGCACGGGCGAGGCTTGCCGGGGCGGGGCGAGCCGCCGGGTCCTTGGCGAGGCAGCCCGCGACCACCTCGCGCAGCTCGCCCTCCAGGTCGCCCAGTTCGGGTTCCTCGTGGACCACCTTGTAGAGGAGTACGGCGGAGGAGTCGCCCGGGAAGGGAGCCGCGCCCGTCGCCGCGTACGCGAGGACCGCGCCCAGCGAGAAGACGTCGGCCGCGCCGGAGACGTCCCGGCCCCGGATCTGCTCGGGCGCCATGTAGCCGGGCGAGCCGACGGAGACCCCGGTGGAGGTGAGCGAGACGGTCGCGCCGAGGGCGCGGGCGATGCCGAAGTCGATGAGGCGGGGGCCGTCGAGGGCGAGCAGCACATTGGACGGCTTCACATCGCGGTGGACGATGCCCTGGCCGTGGACGACCGCGAGGGCCTCGGCGAGACCCGCGCCCAGGGTACGTACCGCGTGTTCGGGCAGCGGGCCGTGCTCGGTGATCGCCTGGGAGAGCGGCGGCCCGGCGACGTACCCGGTCGCCACCCACGGAATCGGGGCGTCCGGGTCGGCGTCCAGGACCGGGGCAGTCCACTGGGCGCCGATCCGCCGGGCGGACTCCACCTCGCGCCGGAACCGGGCGCGGAACTGCTCGTCGAGGGCGAAGTGGGGGTGGACGACCTTGACCGCGACCGTGCGCCCGCCCGCGCTGCGCCCGAGATAGACCCGGCCCATACCGCCCGCGCCGAGCCTGCCGAGCAGCCGGTAGGCACCGATGGTGTGCGGTTCGCCCGCTTCCAGCGGCTGCATATGGACTCCCCCTGTGAACCCTGCGGACGGTGAAACCCGTGGACGGTCATCCCTGTGGACGGTCCGGACCCGGACCGAAGCCTAGGGGGCGCCACCGGCGCGGTCGCCGGGAAACGGCCGGACCATTCCCCCTTCTCCGGTCAGGAGGGGATCATTTAACCCCGGGGAAAGGCGCGAATGTGTTGTTCCGTCGCTCTCATTCCCTATCCGGGGGCCTATATCCGGGGGCTCTATCCGGGAGCTATCCGGGAGTTCCGTCCAGGGGCTCTATCCGGTGCCCTATCCAGAGGCTCCATCCCGGGGGGCTCTATCCAGGAGCCCTGTCCAGGGGCTCCGTCCGGGAGCGGAAAGGGAATTCCCCCCATTCCCCGGCTCAGCCGCCGAGCAGCTCCACCTGGACGTCGGCCGGGTAACCGGTGTCCCGGCCCGTCCGGCGGGCGAACTCGCGGACGCCCGCCAGCTGGTCCGGGCCGAAGCGGAAGTCGAGCGTCGTGAAGTACTGCTCCAGCACCTCCGCGTCGAAGGCCTCCCAGCGGGCCGCCTGCTCCGCGACCTTGGTGACCTCCTCCAGGGAGAGGTCCCGGGAGGCCAGGAACGCCTCGTGGACCTGGGCCGCCTGTTCGGGGTGGGCGGCGAGGAAGTCCTTGCGGGCCGCCCAGACGGCGAAGACGAACGGCAGCCCCGTCCACTCCTTCCACATCTGGCCCAGGTCGTGGACCTGGAGTCCGAGCCGGGGGGCGTCGTGCAGGTTGGCGCGCAGCGCGGCGTCGCCGATCAGCACGGCGGCGTCCGCCTCCTGCATCATCAGGCCCAGGTCGGGCGGGCAGGTGTAGTAGTCGGGCCGGACCCCGTAGCGCTCGGCCAGCAGCAGCTGCGCCAGCCGCACCGAGGTGCGGGAGGTCGAGCCGAGCGCCACCCGGGCCCGGTCGAGCTGCTCCAGCGGGAGCTGGGAGACGATCACGCAGGACATGACGGGCCCGTCGCAGCCGACCGCGATGTCGGGGAAGGCCACCAGGTCGTCGGCGTTGCGCAGGTACTCCACCAGGGTGACCGGGCCGATGTCCAGGTCCCCCCTGATCAGCTGCTCGCTGAGCCGCTCCGGGGTGTCCTTGGAGAGCTCCAGGTCGAGCAGGGTCCCCGTGCGTGCCAGGCCCCAGTACAGCGGGAGACAGTTCAGGAACTGGATGTGGCCGACGCGGGGCCGGCTGCGACGGTCGTCGTCGCCTTCACGGGGGGAGACGGTTGAATTGTCCACATCGCGAGGCTAGACCCGCATCCGGCGGCGAGCACCACCGGGGCCCGCGCGCCCCCGGCTCGCGCCCCTTCCGCACTCCGGCCCGCGCCCCCTTCCGGGGACCTCCCGCCGAACGCCTACGAGGGCAGTCAAACATTCGGGTGAAGTGATCTTTCCCTCTACCGCTCGCCGGAGACTGCATGCTAGGCTCGCCCGCAAGTTGCAGTTTGGTTTCCCTTGCAGTACAGAGCCTGCGGAGCATGTAACCCGCAGGCTTTTGTAGTTTTCAGACTTGTTTGCAGGTTCTGGAGCAGGGCAACCCTTTGGCCCAAGGAGGGCTTATGGCTACCGGAACCGTCAAGTGGTTCAACGCTGAAAAGGGCTTCGGCTTCATCGCCCAGGACGGCGGCGGCCCGGATGTCTTCGTTCACTACTCCGCGATCAACGCGTCCGGGTTCCGCTCCCTCGAGGAGAACCAGGTCGTGAACTTCGACGTCACTCAGGGACCCAAGGGTCCGCAGGCTGAGAACGTCACCCCGGCCTAGTTGCCCGGGTCGGTCGATCGCGGCCGTACAAGCAGTACCCAAGGAGCCCCGCTCCCCCGCTTCGGCGGAGGAGCGGGGCTCCTGCCTGTGTACGACCGGATCTGTCCGGCCACGGCGGCACAGGCGAGACGCCCCGGCGGCGCTTGACCTTGACACCGTGTGAAGGCATGCAGTGGGAGCCATCATGTTCACCATCGGAGACTTCGCCAGGTACGGACGGGTGTCGCCCCGGATGCTGCGCCACTACGACGCCATCGGGCTGCTGCGCCCGGACCGTACCGACCCCGCCACCGGCTACCGCTTCTACGGCGCGGCCCAGCTCGCCCGGCTCAACCGGATCATCGCCCTCAAGGACCTCGGCTTCACGCTCCAGCAGGTGGGGGCCGTCCTGGACGAGCAGGTGGGCCCGGAGGAGCTGCGCGGGATGCTGCGGCTGCGCCGGGCCGAGCTGGCGGAGGCGGTGGCGGCCGCTGCGGCGCGGCTGGCCCGGGTCGAGGCGAGGCTCCGGTCGATCGAGAGCGAGGGGCACATGCCTGCCGACGACGTTGTGATCAGAGCCGTTCCGGCCGTCCGGGTGGCCGAGCTGACCGGGACGGCCGCGAGCTACCAGCCGCAGGACATCGGGCCGGTGATCGGCCCGCTGTACGAGAAGCTCTTCCCGCTCCTGGAGGGCGCCGGCGTCCGGCCCACCGGTCCCGGGATCGCGCGGTACGAGGACGGCCCCGGGAGCGACGGCGCGATCGTCGTGCACGCCGGGGTGACGGTGTCGGCCCCGGTGGGCGCGGTCGGGGACACGGAGGTGCGGGTGGTGGAGCTGCCGCCGTTCGAGGCGGCGACGATCGTGCACCGGGGCGCGATGGACGACGTACTGCCGACGGCCCACACGCTGGCCCGCTGGATTGACGCCAACGGCTACCGCTCCACCGGCTACACCCGTGAGGTCAGCCTGGAGTGCCCGGCGGACCGGAGCCAGTGGGTGACGGAACTCCAGGAACCGGTGGCGAAGGCCTGATCCGGTGGTGAAGGCCTGACCCGTGGCGAAGGCCTGACCCGGTGACGAAGGCCCGATCCGGTGACAACACGGAAGGGCGGCGGCCGCGAGGGGGCCCCGCCCCTCCCCCGTACGCCCGCCAGGGATGACGGGACAGCCCCTACGCGCCCTGCGCGCCCGCCCAGAGCCCGTCCCGCGTGAGCCCCAGCAGGTCGATCGCGTTGCCCCGGACGATCCGGTCGACGACGTCCGGGGCCAGGTGGCCCATCTGCTCCTCGCCGACCTCGCGGGAGCGGGGCCAGGTGGAGTCGGAGTGCGGGTAGTCCGTCTCGTACAGGACGTTGCCGACGCCGATCGCGTCGAGGTTCTTCAGCCCGAAGGCGTCGTCGAAGAAGCAGCCGTACACATGCTCGGCGAACAGCTCGGACGGCGGCCGGTGGACCTTCTCCGCGACGCCGCCCCAGGCCCGGTTCTCCTCCCAGACCACGTCGGCGCGTTCCAGGATGTACGGGATCCAGCCGATCTGCCCCTCCGCGTACATGATCTTCAGGTTCGGGAAGCGTTCCAGCTTGCCGCTCATCAGCCAGTCGACCATCGAGAAGCAGCAGTTGGCGAAGGTGATGGTGGAGCCGACGGCGGGCGGGGCGTCGGCGGAGGTGGACGGCATCTTCGAGGAGGAGCCGATGTGCATGGCGATCACGGTGCCCGTCTCGTCGCAGGCCGCGAGGAACGGATCCCAGTCGTCCGTGTGTATGGACGGAAGCCCGAGGCGCGGAGGTATCTCGGAGAACGCGACCGCGCGCACGCCCCGCGCGGCGTTGCGCCGGACCTCGGCGGCGGCCAGCTCCGCGTCCCACAGCGGGACGAGGGTGAGCGGGATGAGGCGGCCGTGCGCCTCGGGGCCGCACCACTCCTCCACCATCCAGTCGTTGTAGGCGCGCACCCCGAGCAGCCCCAGCTCGCGGTCCTTCGCTTCGGTGAACGTCTGCCCGCAGAAGCGCGGGAAGGTCGGGAAGCAGAGGGCGGACTGGACGTGGTTGACGTCCATGTCGGCGAGCCGGTCCGGGACCGAGAAGGAGCCCGGCCGCATCTGCTCGTAGGTGATGATCTCCAGCTTGATCTCGTCCCTGGCGTAGCCGACGGCGGTGTCGAGGCGGGTGAGGGGGCGGTGCAGATCCTCGTACACCCACCAGTCGCCGACCGGCCCTTCGTCGCCCTTCGCGCCCATCACGGGCGCGAACCTGCCGCCCATGAAGGTCATTTCCTTCAGCGGCGCGCGGACGACGCGCGGCCCGGAGTCCGCGTACCTGGACGGGAGCCGGTCCCGCCAGACATGAGCGGGCTCCACCGTGTGGTCGTCCACCGAGATGATCTTCGGGAAGGTCTCCATGCGTCCCACGGTAGCGCCGATCTGACGAACCGTCAGCTATCGTGCGCGCATTGACCCCGGGGCACGGTTCCCGAATCGTTGTCGAGGGCTTGTGCAGAGGGTCACCCATTGCTGACGAGTCCGCCCGGGACAAGGCAGACTGTTGAGCGCGATACCAGCGGTACCGCGCCATCCGGACGCCTACCGCACATCGACGCACGGGCGGACCATCGGGCGCGGGCACCACCGGCAGGATCCGCAGACGAGCGGGACCGGCAGGCGAGCAGGACAGGGGGCATCAATGGACCGTGACAGCGGGCCACGCGTGCGCGTACCGGAGCAGCGTGCTCCGGAGAAACCGGGCACGGCGGACGCTCTCAGGTTCACCGTGCTCGGCCCCGTACGGGCCTGGCGGGGTCCGGAGCTGCTCTCCTCCGGCTCGCCCCAGCAGCGTGCCCTGCTCGCCGCGCTGCTGCTGCGCGAGGGCCGGACGGCCACCGCGGGCGAGCTGATCGACGCGTTCTGGGGGGAGGACCCGCCCTCGCAGGCGCTGGCCACGATCCGGACGTACGCCTCCCGGCTGCGCAAGATCCTGGGCCAGGACACACTGGTGAGCGAGTCCGGCGGGTACGCGATACGGACGGACCGGGCCGCGCTCGATCTGACGCTGGCGCAGGACCTGGCGGCCGAGGCCGAAAAGGCCCGCGCGGCCGGGGACCGCTGCCAGGCGCGCACCCTGATCAACAAGGTGCTGGGCCTGTGGGACGGCGAGGCGCTGGCCTCCGTCCCCGGGCCGTACGCGGACAACCAGCGCACCAGGCTGGAGGAGTGGCGGCTCCAGCTCACCGAGAACCGGCTCGACCTGGACCTGGAGGTCGGCTGCCACGCGGAGGCGGTCTCCGAGCTGACCGCGCTCACCGCCGCGCACCCGCTGCGCGAGCGGCTGCGCGAGCTGCTGATGGTGGCGCTGTACCGCAGCGGCCGGCAGGCCGAGGCCCTCGCGGTGTACGCGGACACCCGCCGGCTCCTCGCGGAGGAGCTGGGCGTCGACCCCCGCCCCGAACTGGCCCAGCTCCAGCAGCGGATCCTGCGCGCCGACGAGGAGCTGGCCCGCCCGGCGGACGAACCGGCCCCCGCGCCCGCCCCGCTGCTCCCCGCGCAGCTTCCGGCGACGGTGCCCGACTTCACCGGCCGGTCCGCTTTCGTGACCGAGCTGGGAAGCCGGCTCGCCGCCGCCGAGGGCACGGTGATGGCCGTCTCCGCGGTGGCCGGGATCGGTGGCGTCGGCAAGACGACGCTGGCCGTGCACGTGGCCCACCAGGCGCGCCGGCACTTCCCGGACGGGCAGCTCTACGTCGACCTCCAGGGCGCGGGGGCGCGGGCGGCGGAGCCCGAGACGGTGCTCGGGTCGTTCCTGCGGGCGCTCGGCACGGCGGACTCGGCGATCCCGGACACGCTGGACGAGCGGGCCGCGCTGTACCGCTCGACGCTGGACGGCCGCCGCATCCTGATCCTCCTGGACAACGCCCATGACGCGGCCCAGATCCGCCCGCTGCTGCCCGGTACGCCGGGGTGTGCGGCGCTGGTGACGAGCCGGGTGCGGATGGTGGACCTGGCCGGGGCGCATCTGGTGGACCTGGACGTGATGTCGCCGGAGGAGGCGCTGCAGCTCTTCACCCGGATCGTCGGGGCGGAGCGGGTCGGCGCGGAGCGCGAGGCGGCCCTCGACGTGGTGGCCGCGTGCGGTTTCCTGCCCCTGGCGATCCGTATCGCCGCTTCCCGGCTGGCCGCCCGCCGCACCTGGACGGTGTCGGTCCTCGCCGCCAAGCTCGCGGACGAGCGCCGCCGGCTGGACGAGCTCCAGGCGGGCGACCTCGCGGTGAAGGCCACGTTCGAACTCGGCTACGGCCAGCTGGAACCGGCCCAGGCCCGCGCCTTCCGCCTGCTGGGCCTCGCGGACGGCCCGGACATCTCGCTGGCCGCGGCCGCCGCCCTGCTGGACCTGGACCCGCACGCGGCGGAGGACCTCCTGGAGGCCCTGGTCGACACGAGCCTGGTGGAGTCCGCCGCCCCGGGCCGCTACCGGTACCACGACCTGGTGCGCCTCTACGCGCGTGCGTGCGCGGAGCGGGACGAACAGTCGCCGGCGGAACGGGAGCTGGCGCTGTCGCGGCTGCTGGACTTCTATCTGGCCACGGCGGCGGGGGTGTACGCGCTGGAGCGGCCGGGGGACCGGTTGGTGGACCACCTGGAGCCGACGGACCACGCGGGCCTCACCTTCGGCGACCGGCACGCGGCTCTGGACTGGCTGTACACGGAGGCCGGCCCGCTGCTCTCCTGCGTCCAGCAGTCCTCGGGACCCACCACCCTGCGTCGAGGTGTCGACCTCCTGTGGGCGGCCCTGGACCTGGGCGAATCGGGTGCCAACGCGAAGCAGTACGAGACCGCCGCCATCACTGTTCGCAACGCCGCGCGGACCAGCGGCGATCAGCGGTCGGAAGCCCGCGCCCTGGTCACCCTGGCCGATGTGCACCACACCTCGGGCAGGTTCGACCAGGCCGAGCAGGAGGCTGAGAGCGTCATACTCCTGGTTGAACCCGAGCACGACCCGATGCCGAGCTGCTGGGCGCCCAACGCCCTCGGAATCATGGCGCTTTACCAGAGCCGTCACGACGACGGCGAACGGTACTTCAACCAGGCCATAAACAACTTCCGCGGCATTCAGGACAGGCCGGGCGAGGCGAGCGCCCTGTGCAACCTTTCGCGCATACACCTGGCGACCGGACGCATCACCAGCGCGGTGGCGTTGGCCGAGGAGGGCACAGCCGTCTACGACAGCATGGGCCACGCCCTCCGGAGCGCCAACGGCCGCTATGCACTGGGCATGGCCCTCACCCAGAGCGGACGGTTCTCCGAGGCCTCGGAGCGACTCCTGGAGGCGCTGGAAGTCTTCCGCGCCAGCCGCCAACGCCTGTGGGAAGGAATGACTCTGTTCCGCCTCTCCGAGGTCGACCTGGCCTCGGGCAACGCGACGGACGCGGCGGTGAAAGCGGAGCAGGCCCTCACTGCGCTGCGGGGCGTCGGCGGGGAATGGCGGCGAGGGAACATCCTCACCGTCCTCGGTCGGTCCCTCAGCGAAATCGGGCAGTCCGAGCGGGCGGAGGTCTGCTGGCGTGAGGCGTTCGCCATCTACGACACGCTCGGTTCACGTGAGGCGGACCAAGTCCGCGCACTGCTCTCAGCGGTTGGCTCGGACTCCCCGCAGTAGCCGTCCAAGCGGGGTGTTCATCATTCGTTTATCGCGACCGGCCACTCTCATGTCTGTCAATCCGTCGCGTCGGGGGGCAGACGGGCTGGCGACGAGGCCGTGGCACTAAGGTGAGCGGCCCTGAGAAGCCCGCCCGGCCGTCCACGGGGGAACAGCCGGGCGGGCCCACCACTTGACACGAGCACTGCCAACGGGAGAACGACATCATGGCTGACGCGACGAAGAACAACCCGGTCATCAAGCCGCAGGACATGCACGCCACCGGCGGCGAGGCGATCACCACCCAGGACATGCACGCGACGGGCAGCCCGCTCAAGCCGAAGGACATGCACGCCACCGGCGGCGAGGCGACGACCGACGACATGCACGCCACGGGCGAGCCCGCCAACTAGACCATCCCGACGGGGATACGGGGGAGCGGCCGCGGTGGCACCGAGGGGGAGCCGCCGCGGTCGCGGTACGGGGAAAGGTGCGAGGGGCCCGGGACGGGGGAAACGCTCGGGCCCCTCCCGCATGTCCGGGACCGGCGCCTACAGACCCCGCAGCTGCACCCTCGGCCGGCACAGCTTCCCCATGTCGTCCAGGTCGGACGTGAACAGCGCCGTCCGGCCGGTCTGCCGATGCGCGACGGCGGCGAGCGCGGCGTCGATGGCGTACTTGTGGCCGTGCAGTCCGGCCTCGCGCAGCAGGCGGATCGCCTCGTCGGCGATGTCCTTGGTGACGGGTTCGACGACGATCCCGGACATCGCCCAGTCCCACACCGGCCGCCGGATCTTGCTGTGGTACGCCTCGACCAAGGTCATCGAGCTGGTCACCACACGGATGCCTGCCCGGTGGGCGTCCTTGAGTCGGCTCTTCAGCTCCGGGTTGCCGAGGGCTGCCCGCGAAACGGCCTCGCAGTCCAGAACGTAAGTGATGTCCGGCATCAGGCGGCCGCCGCGTCCCGGCGGGCGGGGGCATCCGCTTCCTGGTCGGCGAACCACTGCTCGATCTCGCGGCGCTCGGCCTCGGCCGCCGTCAGGTCGGCATCGGTGACGGGGCCGTATTCGCTCTCCAGGCGCTCCACCAGCTCCCCCAGCCGGTCATGCTCACGCTGCCGCTCTATGGCCCGCGTGACATACGCGCTGAACGCGCCGGGGCCCACCTCGCTGCGGATCTCCTCCGCCAGCTCCTCCGGCAGGGTGACCGTGTACTTCTTGGTTGCCATACTGTCGACCATACCGCCGGGAGCACCCCGACACCCTCCCCCGCTCACCCATCCAGCGAAACCGAACAGATGTTCCCCACTCCAGGCCTACCGCCCCCGCAGCTCCCCCTTCACCACCTTGCCGCTCGCGTTGCGCGGGAGTTCCGGGACGAACTCCACCGCCCTCGGCACCTTGAAGTTCGCCATCTCGCGGCGGGACCAGGCGATCAGGTCGTCCGCGGTGAGCGTCGCGCCCCGGCGGCGGACCGCGTAGGCCTTGCCGACCTCGCCGAGTCTCGGGTCCGGGATGCCGATGACCGCGACGTCGGCCACGTCCGGGTGCAGGCCGAGGAGCTGCTCTATCTCGGCCGGGTAGGCGTTGAAGCCGCCCACGATGAACATGTCCTTGATCCGGTCCGTGATCCGCAGGTTGCCCGCCGCGTCCAGGACGCCCACGTCGCCGGTGCGGAGCCAGCCGTCCTCGGTCATCGTGGCGGCCGTCGTGTCCGGGTCCTCGAAGTAGCCGCTCATCACGTGGAAGCCGCGGACCTGGACCTCGCCCGGAGCGCCCGGTTCCGCCAGGACGCGGATCTCGGTGCCCGGGATCGCCCGGCCGGACGTGGTGGCCACGACCTCCGGTGCGTCGCCCCGGCGGCACATGGTGACGATGCCGCTCGCCTCGGAGAGGCCGTACGCCGTGAGGACCGTCGCGATGCGGAGTTCGTTGCGCAGGCGCTCCACCAGCTGGAGGGGCACGACCGCCGCACCTGTCACCACCAGGCGGAGGGCCGAGAGGTCGTGGGCGTCGCGGGCCGGGTGGTCCAGGAGGGACTGGTGGAGCGTGGGCGGGCCGGGCAGGACCGAGATCCGTTCCGCCGCGATGTTCGCCAGCACCGTGTCCACGTCGAACACCGGCTGCGGCACCATCGTGGCCCCCCGCATCAGACAGGCGATGATCCCCGCCTTGTAGCCGAAGGTGTGGAAGAACGGGTTGACGATGAGGTAGCGGTCGCCCTCGCGCAGGCCCGCCAGGTCGCTCCAGATCGCGTACGCGCGCAGCGTCTGCGCATGGGTGATCACCGCACCCTTCGGGCGGCCCGTGGTGCCGGAGGTGTAGATGATGTCGGAGGGGTCCGAGGGGGCGACGGCCGCCGCCCGTTCCCGTACGGCGGCGGACGGGACGCCCTCCCCCGCCGCCAGGAAGTCCGGCCAGCTCGTGTAGTCCTCGGGGGCCGTGTCCGCCAGCACCACCACCTGCTCCAGGTCCGGCAGCTTCACCTCCGCCCGCCGCAGCGACGCCACGTACGAGGTGCCCAGGAACGTACCGGTGACGAACAGCAGCCTGGCCCGGCCGCGCCGCAGGATGTACGCCGCCTCCGTGCCCTTGAAGCGGGTGTTCAGCGGCACCAGCACCGCGCCGGCCGTCACCGCCCCGAGCGCGGAGACGATCCAGCCCACGGTGTTCGGGGCCCAGATCGCGACCCGGTCCCCCGGCTCCACTCCGGAAGCGATGCACGCGGCCGCCGCACGCTCCACCCGGTCGCCGAGTTCGGCGTACGTGAGCCGGGTCCGGCCGTCCGCCACCGCCTCCGCGGAGCCGTAGCGCCGCGCCGCCGTCCGCACCAGCTCCGGGATGCTGCCCCATTCCTCGTCGCCTCGCATCACGCGCCCTCCTGCCGCCGCACTAGCTGACTATCCGTCAGATTAGCGGTAGCCTCTGCCGCTGTCAGCAGGAGCGACGGTGCGGGAGGTCAGCGGATGGCAACGCTCAAGGACGCGACGGCGATTGCCGGGATCGGGCAGACGGCGTTCGCGAAACGGCTCCCCGAACCGGAGAAGACCCTCGCCTGCCGGGCGATCCTGGCGGCCCTCGACGACGCGGGCATCGCGCCGTCGGAAGTCGACGCCTTCGCCTCGTACACCATGGAGGAGACCGACGAGGTGGAGATCGCCAAGGCGATCGGCGCCGGGGACGTCACCCACTTCAGCAAGGTCGGTTACGGCGGCGGCGGTTCCTGCGCCACCCTCGCCCACCTCGCCGCCGCCGTCGCCACCGGGCAGGCGAGCGTCGGCGTCGCCTGGCGCTCGCGCAAACGCGGCTCCGGGCCCCGGCCGTGGAAGAACACCGCCGCCCAACTCCCCACCCCCGCCCAGTGGACCCGGCCCTACGGGCTGCTGCGGCCCGCCGACGAGATCGGCATGCTGGCCCGGCGCTACCTGCACGAGTACGGGGCCACCCGGGACCATCTCTTCAACGTGGCGCTCGCCTGCCGCAACCGGGCCAACCAGAACCCGGCCGCGATCATGTACGACCGCCCGCTGACCCGCGAGATGTACATGAACTCCCGCTGGATCAGCGAACCCCTCTGTCTCTTCGACAACTGCCTGGAGACCGACGGGGCGCTGGCGTGCGTCATCGTCTCCGCCGAACGCGCCCGCGACTGCCGGCAGAAGCCCGTCTACCTCCACTCCGCCGCCCAGGGGCTGCCCGCCCAGCACCACGGGATGGTCAACTACTGGAACGACGACCCGCTCACCGGACCCGCCTGGACGGCTGCCCGACACCTGTGGAAACAGGCCGACTTCGGCCCTGACGATGTCGATGTGGCCCAGATCTACGACGCGTTCACCCCGCTCGTCCCGCTCTCCCTGGAGGGGTACGGCTTCTGCGGGCGGGGCGAGGGCGGCGCGTTCACCGAGGGCGGGGCACTGGAGAGCGGCGGACGGCTGCCCATCAACACCGGCGGGGGCGGGCTGAGCGAGGCGTACGTCCACGGCTTCAACCTCATCACCGAGGGCGTGAAGCAACTGCGCGGCACCTCCACCGCCCAGGTTCCCGACGCCGCCACCTGCCTGGTCACCGCCGGTGAGGGTGTGCCGACGTCGGCCGTACTGCTGAGAAGTTGAGCAGACGAAGAGGCGAAGAGACGCAGAAACGAAGAGTTGAGGAGATGAGGAGATGGGCATGGGCGATTCCCTGTTGCTTCCCGTCGTCGACGAGGACGGCGCGCCCTTCTGGGAGTACGCCGCACGCGGCGAACTGCGCGTCCAGGCCTGCGCCTCCCCCGGCTGCGGCGAACCGCGCTTCCCGCCCCGGCCCTGCTGCCCGCACTGCGGGTCGTTCGGGAGCGAGTGGCGGGAGACGAGCGGGCGCGGCCGCCTCTGGTCGTACGTGATCCCGCACCCGCCACTGCTCCCCGCCTACGCCGAACAGGCCCCGTACAACGCGGTGTTGGTGGAACTGGCGGACGCCCCGCAGATCCGGCTGGCCGGGAACGTCGTCGCCTCCCCCGACGCGCCGCTGAATTCGGTGGACCCGGAGCGGCTGCGGATCGGGGCTCCGGTGCGGGCCGCGTTCTGCCCCGTGGGGCCCGACGGTTTCACGCTCGTGCGCTGGCTCCTGGAGCGGTGAGCGATGGCCCTGCGCACCGAGCGGGACGAGCGGACCGGGGTCGCGCTCGTCACTCTGGACCGGCCGGCGAAGCTCAACGCGATCGACCTGGAGACGGCCGAGGAACTCGCCGCGCTGTGGCGGGGGTTGCGGTACGACGAGTCGGTGCGGGCCGTGGTCCTCACCGGGGCCGGTACGCGTGCCTTCTGTACGGGGATCGACCGGGGCGTCACCGTCCCGCAGCCCCCGTCCCCGTACGCCGTCGACGATCCCCTCCTGCGGATCGGGCCCAAGGCGAACGACCTGTGGAAGCCGGTGGTCGCGGCCGTGGAGGGGATGGCCTGCGGCGGGGCGTTCTACCTGCTGGGCGAGGCGGAGTTCGTCGTCGCGTCCCGGGAGGCGACGTTCTTCGACCCGCATACGACGTACGGGATGGTCTCGGCGTACGAGGCCATCGCGATGGCCCAGCGGATGCCGTTCGGCGAGGTCGCCCGGATGTCCCTGATGGGCACGGCGGAGCGGGTGAGCGCCGAGCGGGCGTACGCGGTCGGGCTGGTCAGCGAGGTGACGGAGCCGGGCGGTGCGGTGGCGGCGGCGCTGCGGTCGGCGGTGGTGATCGCGGGATACCCGACGGAGGCGGTGCAGGGCACGGTCCGGGCGGTGTGGTCGGCGAAGGAGGCGGCCAGGACCCAGGCGATGGCCCAGGCCCCGGCGCTGATCGCCCTGGGCAACCTGGCCCCGGAACGGCAGGCGGAGCTGTTCGAGGCGCGGGGCGGGGGCGGGCACGGGGGCGGGGACAGGGGCAGGGGCAGGGGCGGGAAGCCCCGGGTGCGGTGAGCACCTGCGGAACGCCCCGGTGCGAGCGCCTGCGGAACGCCCCGGCGCCGTGAGCACCCGCCGGACGTCCCGGGTGCGGTGAGCGGCCGCGGAACGCCCCCGCCCCGCGCGGGCCGGCTCAGAGCGCCTCGGCGGTCACTTCGCAGCGCTTGACCCGGGACACCTTGCCGGGGCTCTCCATCCGCACGGTGAGGGTGCGGACCTCGCCGCCGTCGAGGGTCGTGGTGGTCTCGGCGGTGTCCACGGTGTTGCCCAGGCCGTCGACGAACCGCACCTCGATCTCGTACACCTGCGAGCCCGGCTCGTTCGCCCGCAGCTCGACCAGCGACGAGGTGACCGCCTTGCGCTTGCCCTTGCGCGGCTGGGCGCAGCGGACCACCCGGACGGCGGGGGCGTCGGACGCGGTGGGCGTCGCAGTTCCGTAGGAGGATCCGGACGACCCGGACGACCCGGAGGACGGGTAGTCGTCGTAGTCGCGGTCGCGGTGGCCGTTGTTGCTCTTCTTCGGGCTGGAGCAGCCGCCGCCCGAGCTGCTGCTGCTCTTGCCGGTCCTGCCGCTCTTGCTCTTGCCGCCCTTGCCGCCGCTGGTGGAGGTGGAGAATCCGGTGAGCGCGAGCACCACCACGACCAGGACCGCCGCGAGCTTCGTCTGTCGCCGCATCATGGATGCAGCCCCCCTTGAGTTTCCTTGCCGCTACGTCGCGCCGATGGCGTGCGCTGTCACCCCGAGCATGCCGTGTGCGACCCCCTATACACGTCATGACCCTGTCACGGTCCCGTCATGGTCTGCGTGGCGGGGGTGATCGTCCCGGCGTAGCGTCGGCTGCGGGGGATGCCCGCGTACGCGCCGGACGACGCCCTGGAGGCCGACGATGATCCGCAACATCCTCGGCTCCCTCGTCGCCCTGGCCGGGGCGGCCTCCGCCGTGCTGAGCCCGTTCCGCGAGTGGTACGGCGGGCGGGTCGGGCGTGACTACCGGGTGCGGGACCTCTTCGAGGGGATCACCGTCACGGAGTCGGGGGTGCTGGTCTCGATCCTGCTGCCGTTCCTGGCCGCGGCGCTGCTGGTGGTCGTGGGCGTGCTGCTCCGCTCGCGGTTCGTGGTCGCCCTCGCGGGTCTGGTGGTGCTGGGCTTCACGATCCTGTGGATGGTCCGCCAGGGGCAGGCGGCGGGCTCGCTGACGGTGGGCGGGGACGGAACAGGGCTGCGGATGGGGGTGGCGAACGCGCTGGCGGGCGGGCTGCTGATGCTGATCGGGGCGTTGCTGATGAGCGGACGGGGCCGGCGTGGCCGGCGGGAGCGGGTGGAGCCGTATGCCGCACCGGCGGCGGATCAGGTGGACACCTGGCCGCCGACGCAGGAGCCGGGGATGTCCGTGCAGACGTCGCCGTGGCCGGAGCCGGAGGTGGACCCGTACACGGGGCCCGATCCCCGGGACCCCCGTACGCGGTCCTACCCGCAGGCGCCGCACCCGGAGGACGACCCCCGGGACCCGGTACATCCGCCGCACCCTCCGCCGCCTCCGCCTCCGCCTCCGCCTCCGCCTCCGCCTTCGCCTCCGCCTCCGCAGAGGTGACGGTCACCCCGTCGGGGGTCCGCCCTCAAGCGCCGGACGGGCCGCCCAAGGGGCTCAGGCCCTCGCCCGGTTCCCCGTCCCCGTGCCCTTCAGCGCGTCCAGCGCGTAGACGCACCGGTCCTTGCTGCAGGCGTACACCACGCCCGCCTGCGCCACCGGCGAGCCGGTGATCTCGCCGCCCGTGGCGAGTTTCCAGCGCAGCTGGCCCCCCGCCGCGTCCAGCGTGTAGAGGACATGGTCGGCCGAGCCGAAGTGGACCCGGCCGTCCGCCACCACGGGAGCGCCCACCACGTCGCCGCCCGCCGCGAAGCGCCACTTCGGGGTGCCGGTGACCGCGTCCAGGGTGTACAGCGCGCTGCCGCTGCCGACATGCACGTTGCCCACCGCGACCAGCACCGGTTCGATGGAGGAGCGGGCCTCCGTGGCGATCCGCCAGCGGTCCTTGCCGGTCGTCGCGTCCAGCGCGTACACCGTGCCGAGGTAGTCCGCGAGGTACACCCCGCCGCCGGTCACCGCCGGGCCCGGCGCGAACGCGGGCGGGGAGAGGAAGACCGCGGGCGACTCGAAGTGCCAGCGCACCCGGCCGGAGCCGGTCTCCACCGCCAGCACCCGGGTGCCCGCCGCGATGTAGACGTAGCCGTCGGAGGCCGGGGTGACCCGGACCGGGACGCCGCCGCAGGAGGCCGCGTCGCCGATGGGGTACGACCAGCGCTCGATGCCCGTACGGGCGTCCAGCGCGCGCAGCCGGGCGTCCTGCCAGACGTACACCGTGCCGTCGTGGATGACCGGGCCGGCCTCCGCCGTCTCGAAGTCGCTCTGCGCGCCGGTGACTTCCCACAGCTTCTCGCCGTTGGACGCCTCCCAGCCCTGGACGCCGCCGCCCCGGGTCGCGGTCAGGACCGTGCCCCGGTCGGCCTTGAGGGCGTACACCCAGGCGTCCGTCTGGAGCCGCCACTGCTCGGTGCCGGTGGTGGCGTCCAGCGCGTACAGCGAGGGGCCGTCCGACGCGTGGATCCTGCCGCCCTCGACGGCCATCGCCCACGCCACGTCCCGGGTCTTGAACTGGCGTCGCCCGTTGCCCACGTCCAGCGCATGGACCTCGAAGGACGTCACGTACAGCAGGTCGCCGGAGACGACGGGCGTCCCCCACACGTCGTTGGACATGCGAAAACGCCAGGGCCGCCAGCGGTCGGGGGCCGGGGCCGAGCCGTCCGGGGCGGGGGCCGGAACCGGGGGCGGGACGGGGGCGGTGGGGGCCGTGGCCGCCGGCGAACCGTTCACTCCGGCGGGCGGGCGGACCCAGCCGGTCGCGGCGGCCGGGTGCGCGGCGGCCGCCCCGCGCCCCTCCCCCGCACGCGGGCCGGGGCCGATCGGCACCTTGGCGCCGGGCAGCTGGACGGGCCCGCTGTCGGGAGCGGCGGAGGGGCCCGCCGAAGGGGCCGGGCCGGACGCGCCGGACATCGGCGAGGGCGAGGCCAGCGGGGAGGTCGAGCGCAGATCGGCCCCGCTGCGCCAGGCGGTGTCCCGCTCCGGAACCCTGGGGGGCTGCCGCGGGGGCGGCGGGGGCGCCGCCGGGGCGGGCGGGGCGGTGCGCCCGCCGCCCCGGCGCCGCTCGATCATCGCGGTGGCCCGGGGCGGCAGCCAGGCCGAGGCCGTACCGCTGTCGTCGCCGCCGGAGGCGAAGAGGTGCGGGGAGAGCTGCGCCTGGAGGTCGGCGGGGCTGGGCCGCCGGGTGGCGTCCATCTGCATGCACGACTCGATCAGCGGCCGCAGGTCGTCGGGGAGACCTTCGGTGTCCGGGCCCTCGCGCAGCAGCATGAACACCGTCTCGACCGGGTTGGCCCCGTGGAAGGGGGCGTGTCCGGTGGCGGCGAAGACGAGCGTGGAGCCCAGCGAGAAGACGTCGCTGGCCCCGGTGACGCTGCGGGAGTCCCGGGCCTGCTCGGGCGACATGTACGCGGGTGTGCCGACGGCGACGTTCGTCATGGTCAGCCGGGTGTTGGAGACGCCGGACGCGATGCCGAAGTCGATCACCCGGGGGCCGTCCTCGACGACGAGCACGTTGGACGGCTTCAGGTCGCGGTGGACGAGGCCCGCGCCGTGGATGGACTGGAGGGCCTCGGCGATGCCCGCGGCCAGCCAGCGCACCGCCTGGGTCGGCATGGGACCGCACTCGTTCACTATCTCTTCGAGCGAGGGCGCGGGCACATAGGCGGTAGCGAGCCAGGGCACGGCGGCGCGCGGGTCCGCGTCGACCACGGCGGCGGTGTAGAACCCGCTGACCGCGCGGGCGGCCTCGACCTCGCGCGTGAAGCGGACCCGGAAGAGCTGGTCCTCGGCGAGCTCGGTCCGCACCGTCTTGATCGCCACCCGCCGGCCGGACGCCGAGCGCGCGAGATAGACCAGCCCCATGCCGCCGGCCCCGAGCCGTCCCAGCACCTCGAACGGGCCGATCCGTCTCGGGTCGTGCTGCGTCAGCTGCTCCACCACTTGCCTGCCACCTCCCCGTAACGGACCTCGGCGACGAAGTCCGCGAATTTCCGCCCGGTCGAATCCCGCCCTGCGCCGGGCACCCCGTGCAGGGTCTCACCACTGGGCACCACCTGGCGGTACGCAGCCTGATTCTTCCTGGCCCGGGCGTCGGTTGCGAACCCGGGTGCGGATGGGGATGTCTCATGCCGCTTCGGGTGGTATCCCCCCACACCGGGTTACGGGAAGGGCGACGGAGGGTGCGGAAGGCGGGGTTACGGAAGGCGGGGTTACGGAAGGCGGGGTTACGGAAGGCGGGTTAGGGAAGCAGCTCGCTGGGCTGCAGTACGGCGAAGGCGGCCCCCTGGTCGTCGTGCAGGACGGCCATCCGGCCGGACGGGATGTCGAAGGGCAGCTGGGCGACCCGGCCGCCGAGCTGTACGGCGAGTTCTGCGGCGGCGTCGCAGTCGGCGACCGCGAAGTAGACGAGGAAGTAGCTCGGCATCTCGGCCGGGAACGCGTCCGTGATGACGCTGCGGCCGCCGACGGCGGTGTCCGGGCCCGGTTCGGTGCCCTTCGGGGACCACATCCGGAAGTCGACCAGCGCTTCGGCGTCGCTGGAGACGTCGTGGCCCGCCTCCTCCAGGTCGGTGCCGTGGAAGCCGAAGACCTTCTCGTAGAAGGGGTCCACCCGGTCCGGCTGCCGGGTGTAGACCTCGGTCCAGCAGAAGGAGGCGGGGGCGTTCTGCTTCTCGAAGCCCGCGCGCTCCTCCGGCTGCCAGAGCCCGAAGACCGCGCCCCCGGGGTCGGCCGCCTGCGCCACGATCCCGGCGCGCCCCGCCCGTACCGGGTCGGTGATGATCTGGCCGCCGTGCTCGCGGATCGCGGCGACGGTGGCCCGGATGTCGTCGGTGGCGAAGTAGACGCCCCACGCGGTGGGCATCCGGCCGTCCTTCTTGGCGGCGAGCGCGGCGACCAGGCGGCCGTCGCTGAGCGCGTCGGCGAAGGGCATGCCGTCGCCCGCCCGGAAGGTCCAGCCGAAGAGCCCGCCGTAGAAGCGCTTGCCCGCTTCGAGGTCGGAGAGCTGCACGTCCGCCCAGCACGGCGCGGAATGCGCGAATGCGGCCATGGGACCGGGTCCTTCCGTAGCAGTGACGCCCGTCACAGTCAACGTAACGTCGCCTCCGGTCCCGCGCGCCCCGGGTGCACCTAAAGAGAACCTTTGACCGATTGATGAAGGGCGCGCCCACCATGTGGACGAAAGTTGTCCACCGAAGTTGTCCACAGGCTGTTGATAACATTTACGACAGGCGGCACTCCCGGCCCCGGGGCCCTCGCGCACCGCGGCCGAAAACCGCCGCTCCCTGCTCCCGCGCACCCCTTGAGTCCTGCGGCGTTCCCCATTTGCAGTCGGCCGAATCGCGCTCCCATCACCCCTCGGTAAGCTGACGGCATGACAGGACAAGTACGCACCGTCGACGGCCGCGTGGCCGGCCGACGCGGCCAGGCGACGCGGCAGAAGCTGCTCGACTGCCTCAGCGAGATGCTCAGCTCCTCGCCGTACCGGGACGTCAAAGTCATCGACGTCGCCCGGAAGGCCGGGACTTCACCCGCGACTTTCTACCAGTACTTCCCCGACGTGGAGGGCGCCGTCCTCGAAATCGCCGAGGAAGTCGCCAAGGAGGGCGCCGGACTGACCGAACTGGTCGCCGGACGTTCCTGGGTCGGCAAGGCCGGCTGGGCGACCTCCGAGCAACTCGTCGAGGGATTCCTCGACTTCTGGCGGCACAACGACGCGATCCTCCGGGTGATCGACCTCGGCGCGGCCGAGGGGGACAAGCGGTTCTACAAGATCCGCATGAAGATCCTGAACTCGGTCACCAACTCCCTCACGGATTCCGTGAAGGAGCTCCAGAGCAAGGGCAAGGTCGACAAGGACGTCAGCCCGGCGGCGATGGCGGGCTCCCTGGTGGCGATGCTGGCCGCGGTCGCCTCGCACCAGAAGGGCTTCACCACCTGGGGGGTCAAACAGGCCGAACTGCGGCCCAACCTCGCCCTGTTGGTGCACCTCGGCATCACCGGCAAGAAGCCGACGAAGTAGGCCGGGCGCAGAAGGCCCACCGGCCCCGGCCGCCGGGCGGGCACCCGCTCGCCCGGACGCCCCACGTCCTGTCTCACCGACGGCGGACCACCCCACGCACCCCTGCGGGTGGTCCGCCGTCGGCGTTCCCGCAGGACCGGGGGACCACACGGCTTCAGACGTTCATACCCTCCAGTCCCTTCAGACCTCCAGTCCCTCCAGACCTTCAGCCCCTCCAGACCTTCAGATCGGCCCTCGGCGAGCGGCTACCGCCGCTCCAGCCGGAACAGCCGGATCTGACGCTCCACCCGTCGCTGGTACGCCGCGTACGGCGGCCAGAACGCGAGCGCGGCCTCCCACACCCGGGCCCGCTCCTCGCCCTCCAGCAGGATCGCGCGCACCGGGATGTCCCGGCCGCGCCAGTTGACGACGGCCTCGTCCGGGCGGGCCAGGAGGTTCGCGGTCCAGGCCGGATGCCCCGTACGGCCGAAGTTGCTGCCGACCAGGATCCAGCCGCTCTCCGCCTCCCCCTCCGGCATGCACGCCAGCGGTGTGGTCCTCGGCCGGCCCGTGCGCGCCCCGGGCACCGTGAGGACGAGCCCCGGCAGCACTCTGGCGCTGAGCAGCACCTTTCCCCGGGTGAGCCGGTGCACGGCCCGGTCCAGGGCGGGGACCACATGCGGGGCGATCCGCGCGAAGGCACGGGTCGAGGAGACCTTCTGGACCAGGCGCGCACCACGGGCATCGGTCATCGGACACCTGTCCTGTACGTATCGCCTGCGCCGTACGTATCGCCTGCGCCGTACGTGACGCCCGCCGGGCGGGTGAACCCGCTGGGCGAGGAAGCGGCGGCGGGCCCGTACGGCGTAACACCTTCCGGCGGGGAAGCCTCGGCGGCCCCGAAGAGTCCGGCCCGCCGCGCCGCGTGGTCGCGCAGCCGGTGGACCGGGCCGAAGAGCAGCTCGTCGCCCGCCGCCCGCTTGAGGTAGCGGTGCGCTTCGTGCTCCCAGGTGAAGCCGATGCCGCCGTGCAGCTGGACGGCCTCACCGGTGGTGATCCGGGCCGCCTCCAGCGCCTGGGCGAGCGCCAGCGGTCCTGCGTCCGGCTCCCGGGCGGCGTGGTACGCGGCGGAGCGGGCCGCCTCGACCCGTACGTACAGGTCGGCGAGGCGGTGCTTGACGGCCTGGAACGAGCCGACGGCCCTGCCGAACTGTTCGCGCTCCTTCACATACGCCACGGTGCGCTCCAGGGCGCCCGCCGCCGTCCCGACCGCCTCGGCGGCGAGGATCGCGGCGGCCGTGCGCCCGGCGGCGGCCAGCGCGCCGGCGATGTCGTCGGTGTCGTCCGCGCCGAGGAGCTCGGCCGGGGTGTCGCGCAGTTCGACGCGGGCGAGCGGGCGGGTCTCGTCGAGCGAGGTGAGCCGGGTGCGCGCCGGCCCCGCCGCGTCGGAGTCCACCAGGAACAGGAGCGTACGGCTGCGCGGGTAGCCCCCGGCGTGGGCGGCGACCAGGAGCAGCCCCGCGCTGTGCCCGTCCAGGACCCGGTCGGCCTCGCCGTACAGCCGCCGGCCGCCGCCCTCCCCCGGCCCGCGGGCCTGGATGCCGCCGGCCCGGCCGCCGCCCGCCCAAGTCCCGTCGCGGTTGTCGCCGGTGAGGCCGAGAGCGGTGGCGAGCGAGCCGCCGGGGACGGCGAGGGCGGCGGTCAGCGTCCCCTCGGCGATCCGGGGCAGCAGGGCGGCCCGCTGGTCCGGGGTGCCGAGGGCGGCGATCAGGGGTGCGGCGAGGGCGGCGGTGGCGAGCAGCGGCGAGGGCAGCAGCGCGCGCCCGGTCTCCTCGCAGGCGAGGGCCAGCTCGGTGGCCGTGCATCCGGCCCCGCCGTACTCCTCCGCGAGCGCGAGGCCCGGCAGCCCCAGCTCCCCGGCGAGCCTGCGCCACAGGGCCGGGTCGTAGCCCTCGGCGGTGGACACGGCGGCGGGGATCGTGTCGGGTCCGGCGGACCTGGCGAGCAGTTCGCGCAGAGTACGGCGGATCTCGTGCTGTTCCGCGGTGAAGGCGGCGTCCATCTGCGGGCTCCTTCCACCCAGGGGCCGGCCGCCCCTGATCTGACGAGCCGTCATATTAGGCGTGAGGGGCGGGAATTCCCAGAGTTCCGTGGATTCCGCACGCGCGCGAGGGGGGCGGGGGTCGTGACGCACGACCGGTTGCGGTGACCAGTAGCTGATGTACCGTCAGATTCATGCCCCTCACCCCGGCTTCCTCCAACTCCGCTTCCTCCGGCTCCGTTTCCTCCGGCTCCGTTTCTCCCAAGGCGGCTTCCCCCCCGGCCTCCTCCGCGCCGGCCTCGTCCGCCCCGGCCTCCTCCGCCCCGACCTCCTCCCGTCGTCCGCGCAAAGTCGCCGTCGTCGGCGTATCGCTCGCGGACTGCGGTCGCGTCGACGACGCCACTCCGTACGCCCTGCACGCCCAGGCCGCCCGCCGCGCACTCGCCGACTCCGGTCTCGACCGCTCGGTCGTCGACGGTTTCGCCTCCGCGGGGCTCGGGACGCTCGCCCCGGTGGAGGTCGCCGAGTACCTGGGGCTGCGGCCCACCTGGGTCGACTCGACGGCCGTGGGCGGCGCCGCCTGGGAGGTGATGGCGGCCCACGCGGCGGACGCCATCGCGGCGGGCCGCGCGCGGGCGGTGCTCCTCGTCTACGGGTCGACGGCCCGAGCCGACGTCAAGGCGGGCCGCCGCACGTCGAACCTGTCGTTCGGGGCGCGGGGACCGCTGCAGTTCGAGGTGCCATACGGGCACTCGCTGATCGCCAAGTACGCGATGGCCGCCCGCCGCCACATGCACGAGTACGGCACGACGCCGGAGCAGCTCGCCGAGGTGGCGGTGACGGCGCGGGCGAACGCCGCGGCGAACCCGGAGGCGATGTTCCGGGAGCCGATCACGGTCGACGACGTCCTCTCCGGCCCGGTGATCGCGGACCCGTTCACCAAGCTGCACTGCTGCATCCGCAGCGACGGGGGATGTGCGGTGCTGCTGGCCGCCGAGGAGTACGTACCCGACACGGCGAAGGACCCGGTGTGGATCCTGGGGACCGGGGAGCACGTGTCGCACTCCACGATGTCCGAGTGGGAGGACTTCACGGTCTCCCCCGCCGCCGTCTCCGGCCGCCTGGCCTTCGAACGGGCCGGGGTACGGCCCGCCGACATCGACCTGGCCGAGATCTATGACGCGTTCACGTACATGACGCTGGTGACGCTGGAGGACCTGGGCTTCTGCGCGAAGGGCGAGGGCGGCGCGTTCGTCGAGAAGGGCCGCACCGGGCTGCGCGGCGAGCTGCCGGTGAACACGGACGGCGGCGGCCTGTCCGCCTGCCACCCCGGGATGCGCGGGCTGTTCCTGCTGGTGGAGGCGGTACGGCAACTGCGCGGCGAGGCCGGAGCCCGCCAGGTCCACCGGGCCGGGGGCCGCCTCCCGGAGCTGGCGGTGGCCTCGGGGACGGGCGGCTGGTTCTGCTCGTCGGGGACGGTGGTGCTGGGGCGGGGGTGAGCAGGCGCGAGCGGGCGCCGCTCAATCGCCCCCGCGCCCCCACGGACCCTCGTCGCCGACCCGATCCTCCGTGCCGAAGAAGTCGTCCGCCTCACGGCGCATCGCCGCGCCGTCCACCCGCGCGTGCCCCTTCAGGAAGGCGCCCGCGTGGGCAGCGGCTTCCTCCGGCGTCGCGTACCGGACATCCACGTCGGCCGCCCCCCGTGTCCTGTCCGCACCCACGCCGGTCCACCGCCAGCCGCCGGACTCGGGCTCCCGAGTCAGTTCGGCCGTTCCGCCGCACAGTTCGACGGTCCGGTTCGCCGACGCCCCCGGGGCCGCCGGGCGGCTGACGGCTTCGGGCCACTTCTTCCGGGCGCCCTGCCGGGTGATGCCCCATACGGACCCCAGCTGTTCGTAGCTCGCGCCGTAGCTCCCGGCCGTGCCTGCCGCAGTCGCCGTCAGCCGCTTGACCTCCGTGTCCACCACCTTCCACGCGGCCAGGACGGACAACGCCACCTCGACGGGCTCCGCCTCCCACTTACGGCCCTCGGGCAGCCCCGACTGCCGGGAGCGGATGGCCGACGCGAGGGGGTCGAGGGCGTCGTAGAGCGCCTTGTCGAGCTCCACCTGTTCTTCCGGAGTGATCCCCAATGCAGTCATGCGACAACCATAGTTAACATACGGCGGCTTGTGAACTGTTGTTGTCGACGGGTGCGCGTAAAGCGCGGCGCCGCCCACCCCACTGCCCCCTCGCGGCCGGGACCGGATGGAATGGACCCATGAACGATGCCGACTCCCCTTCCCCGCACCACTTCCGCGACCTCCTGCACGCCCAGCGCGTCTGGGACACCGCGCTGCCGTCCTTCGACCCGGAGTCGGCCCCGCCCGCCCCGGTCCCCCTCTTCCACACCTGGTTCGCCGAGGCCGTCGCGGCGGGGCAGCCGGAACCGCACGCGATGGCGCTCGCCACGGCCGACGCCGAGGGCCTCCCCGACGTACGCACCCTGCTCCTCCACGACGCCGACGAGCGCGGCTTCCACTTCGCGAGCCACGCCACCAGCGCCAAGGGCCACCAGCTCGCGGCCCGCCCGTACGCCGCGCTCGGCTTCTACTGGCCCGCGCAGGGGCGGCAGGTACGGGTCCGGGGCCCGGTCCTCCACTGCACGCCCGCCGAGAGTCACGCCGACCTGCACGCCCGGTCCACCGGAGCCCTGGCCGCCGCCCTGACCGGGACACAGAGCGAGGTCGTGGAGTCGGTGGCCGCCCTCCACCGGGCGGCGGACGCGGCCTGGGAGCGCGCCCGCGCGGAACCGGACACGGAGGCCCCGACCTGGACCCGGTACGTCGTCGAGCCGGCCGAGGTCGAGTTCTTCCAGGGCGACGCCCGCCGCCGCCACATCCGGCTGCGCTACCGGCGCCCGGAGGGCGGCGCGGAGACCGGCGAGGAGAGCGGCGCAGGGGGTGGCACGGAGACCGGCGCGGGGGCCGGTTCCTGGACGCGTGAGCTGCTCTGGCCCTGACCGGTGCAGACAGCACTTTTATCCGGTTCTCACCGGAAAGGGGCACTATGGGAGTCAGGTGAGAGGTGAGCTGTTGGGAGGCACCGATGCCACGAGCCCGTTCGCGCTACGCCCCCGACCGGGGCCTGACCGGTCGCATGGTCACCACCATGTTCCTGATCGGCCTGCTCTACGTCGTCTTCGTCGGCGTGCTCCTCGCGGCCCTGCGGGGCTCCTGGCCGATCATCCTGATCATCACGGGCGGTCTGTTCATCGCCCAGTTCTGGTTCAGCGACCGCATCGCCGCGTACGGCATGGGCGCCCGCGAGGTCACCCCCGAGCAGGCCCCCGAGCTGCACGGCACCATCGACCGCATCTGCGCGCTGGCCGACATGCCCAAGCCCAGGGTGGCCATCGCCGAGAGCGACGTACCGAACGCGTTCGCCACCGGCCGCAGCGAGAAGACGGCCCTGGTCTGCGCGACGACGGGTCTGCTGCGCCGACTGGAGCCGCAGGAGCTGGAGGGCGTCCTCGCCCACGAGATGTCGCACGTCGCGCACCGGGACGTCGCCGTCATGACGATCGCCTCGTTCCTCGGTGTACTGGCGGGCATCATCACCCGTATCGCCCTGTGGGGCGGCTTCGCCCGCAGCCGGCCGGGCAACGACCCGGCGGGCATCCTGCTCCTGCTGATCCCGCTGATCAGCGCCGTCGTGTACGCGATCAGCTTCCTGCTGACCCGGCTGCTCTCCCGCTACCGCGAGCTGTCCGCCGACCGCGCCGCCGCCCTGCTCACCGGCCGGCCCTCCGCGCTCGCCTCCGCCCTGACGAAGGTCAGCGGGCAGATGGCCCGCATCCCGACCGAGGACCTGCGGAAGGCGGAGCCGTACAACGCCTTCTACTTCATGCCGGCGTTCTCCTCGAAGGAGAGCCTGGGCCGGCTGTTCTCCTCCCACCCGACGCTGGAACAGCGCCTGGACCAGCTGTCCCGCATCTCCACCGACCTGTCCCGCTGAGCGTTTCAACGTTCTAAGGAGTTACGCCCGTGGGCCTGCTCGACGCGATCCTCGGCCGGAGCAAACCGGTCCGCCCCGACCTCGACCAGCTCTTCGCCGTCCCCTCCGCCGCCCTCACGCTTCAGGCCGCCGCCGGATTCACCCCGACCGGCCTGGGCTCGGTCTGCTTCGCGGGCGTCGAGGGCGGCGGCTTCGCCCGCCTCCAGGAGGACGTACGCGAACTGCTGGACGCGGATACGGAGCGCGGCGGCATCCCGGTGGAGTTCAGCCGGGACGCGTACGGCTACACCTGGCTGCTCGCCCGCCACCCGGCCGACGACTCCGCCGCCCTGGTCAACGACCTCCACGCGGTCAACACGCTGCTCCAGGACGGCGGCTTCGGCCCGCACCTGCTGTGCTCGCTGATCGGCTTCCGGGACGCGGAGGGCGCCGGGGGGCGGGCGCTGGCGCTCGTGTACCTGTACAAGCGCGGCACGTTCTACCCGTTCGCCCCGCTGCCCGGCGGTGCCGAGAAGCGGGACAACCAGCTGGAGCTCCAGGTGCGGGGCGCCCTCGGGGACGACCTCCGGGTCGAGAAGGACCTCTCCCGGTGGTTCCCGGTGTGGGGTGCGCCGGGGCTGTGATCAGCCCCTTGTGACCGCGTGGTCCAGGAACGCGGTCCAGGCGGCCGGGGCGACGGCGAAGGCGGGCCCGTCGGTGACCTTGGAGTCGCGGACGTGGACGGTGTGGGGGCAGGTGGCGACCTCTACGCAGGCTTCGCCCTCGTTGTTGCTGTAGCTGGACTTGTGCCAGTCGTAGGCGACTTCGATGCACTCGCCGCCCTCGTTGTTGCTGTAACTGGACTTGAACCAGAACAGTTCGGGCCCTGTCTTCACAGTTCTGCCACCTTCTTCTCGATGAACTCGGCAGACTCCCAGGGGTTGAGCGCCTGCGCGCGCAGGGTGCCGAAAAGGTCGAATAGGTCGCTGACCCGTTCGGGCTTGGAGATCAACGTAGCGCCCCCTTGCCCTTCCTGATACACGAGGTGACGGCCTTCCTCGGTGGCCATCAGCTTCATCGGCCCGTTCAGACCGGCATGGGTGTGGCGGCGGGTCGGCATCACTTGCAGAGTCAGGTGATTCATCGTGCGCATGCACTCCAGCAGGTGTCGAAGCTGCTCCTTGAGCACCCCATCGCCGCCGAGGGGGCGTTCCAGGATCGCTTCCTCGATGACGTACCCCACGCGTGGCGGCGTCTTCCGGATCAGCACCGCGCCTCGCTCCATCCGGGCTTCGACGTGCCGCACGATCTCCTGCTCCGTGTACGCCGGAACTCGCGCCTCGTACAGTGCCCGCGCATATCCTTCCGTCTGGAGCAATCCCGGGATCACCATCGTCTCGTACGCACTGATGACGCGCGCCAGACGTTCCAGCCGTACCCAGTCCAGGATCTTCGGCGGGTACTTCTCCTCGTCCACCAGCTCGCAGCACGCCTCCAGTGCCCCGTCCGCCCGGAACACCCTCTCCGCGTCCACCAGCACTTCGCGCGAGGGAATACGCTCCGCCCTCTCGACCGCGCCCATCAGGGACTCCGAGATCAGCAGCTGATCCGCCGCCGCCTTCTGCGTGAGCCCGGCCCGTACCCGGTGGATACGGATCAGCTCTCCCACGAGCCGACGTCCGTGCGTCGGGTCACCACTCTTCGCCACAGCCATCACCACCCTCCTCACATCACATCGATGTGAACCGTGTCCTGCTGGTCACGCTAAGCAGTCGGCGGAATGCTCGTAGCCATGACGAGCAAGAAACACCCCGAATGGGTACCCGCCGCCGGACACCAACTCCACCTCACCGGTATCCACTTCGACGCCATCCGGCTACGGGGCGTACGGGGCGAGGCCGTGCTCCAGCACCTCGCGACCCTGACGGAGGGCGAACCGGGTCCGGTGGTACGGGAGATGGCGGGGGCACGGTGGACGTACTTCCTGATCCCGCCGGGCGCGAGCGACGGGTACGACTGGCCGCCGGGCGCGAGGTGCTTCGGGCCGGCCTCGCGTGACCAGTGGGTGGGCATCCCCGCCCCGGACGGCAACACGTACCCGCTGAGCTGGCGGTGCGGGGCGCCGGAGGAGGACGAGTTCGTGGATCCGGAGCTGCTGCACGGGCTGGTGCTGGCGCAACTGGCCCCGGCGGCGGAGGAGGAGGGCGGGTGAGCGCGCGCAGGCGAGCGCGGGGCAGGTGACGGCGGGCGGGTGGAAATGGTTCACAGACCGGGATGGTCCACGGGCGGAGTTGGCTCACAGGCGGAGTTGGTTCACAGGCCAGGATGGCTCACGGGCTGAGCGTGATGTCCTGGCTCGCGGGGCCCAGGCGCGCGCGGTAGCGGCGGATGCCCCAGCTGCGGTGCTCCAGTTCGGCGGCGACCAGCACATCCGTGCTGTTCACCAGGCCGGGAACAAGCTCCACCAGGGCGGCCACCGGATGATCGCCGACCAGCGGCAGGCGGCGCAGACGGCGGAACTCCCACTGCGGGTCCGGCTGGGACGCCCCGTGACCGCGCACGATCCACTCCTCCCGGCCGGGGCGGCGACCCGCGTCCGGCTGCCGCTCGACGCCCACGTCCACGATGCCGGTGGTGACCGTGAAGCTGAGTCCGGTGCCGGGACCGGCCGCCGCCGGGCGGGTGCGTACGCCCGGGTCGATGAGGCGGGCGACGGGCCGCCGGGCGGGGTCGGAGGTGGTGAGCGCGACCGCCAGGGAGGCGTGCCGGAACGCGCCCGGCGCCTGCGGGGTCTCGGGGCGGAAGGAGCACACCAGCAGCAGGTGGCGGTACTCCCGGCCGGGCGTGGTCCGGACGTGGGTGAGCCAGTCGGCGGAGGCGCTCGCGTGGTCGGCGGGCAGCAGGTCCCAGCCGAAGGTGAGCCGGCCGCGCAGCGGTGCGTCGTCGCCCGGAGAGCCGAGCGTGCGCTCCGGCACGAGGGCGACCTCGTGCAGGTGTACCTCGGTCATGCGTCGGCTCCCTTGCTCCGGCCCAGTAGATACGTGAACGCTCCCCAGTCACGGTATGGGGGATACCGGGCCCGGGTGGCCAGCTGTGCTGCGCGGAAGGCCTGTTCAGGGTCGTCGGCGAGTCCGGCCCGCAGGTGCAGATGGTGGAAGAAGAACGTGGCCGGTTCGGGGCGGACGGCCCACAGGCAGCCCACGACGGCCTGCGCACCGGCGGTGATCAGCGCCGCCGGGACGCCTCGGACGTTGTCCGCCCGGTCGAAGCGGCCCAGCGCCGACTCGCACGCGGCGAGCGTGACCAGGCGGACGCCGCTCAGGTCGAGTTCGAGGAAGTCGTGGGCGAGGACCCGGCCGTCGTCGTCATCGTCCGGCGTGAAGTAGAGGCAGTGCAACCAGGGCGCGTCCTGGTCCATGGTGCCGTGGACGGCGAGATGGACCACGTCCGCCGTGGCGAGTTCGGCCAGCAGCCCGGCGCGGGTGGCGGCCGGGCCCGTCAGCGCGGTCGCCCCGACCGCGGCGGCGACCGCACGGGCGTGCTCCTCCAGCGCGGGTTCGGCGGGCAGACCGTAGGGGACACCACCGGCGGCCGAGGCGAGCACCGCGGTACGGCGGGGGCGTACGGGGACGTCCGCGGGAACGAGGGCTTCGAGGCCCGCGATGCTGATGACGGTCCAGTCGTCGGCGATCACGCGGCCGTCGCCGGAGCAGAGTGCGACCGGCAGGTAGTGCAGTGCGCCGTGCGGCCAGAGCAGGAGGCGGTTCTTGCCCTGGGCGCGCCACGCGGCCCACTGGTCGGCGGTGGCGAGCGGAAGTTCGTACCCGGTGAGCAACCGGCGCCCCTCCGGCGTCACGTCGCCGACGAGCGGGTCGCGTTCGACCTCCGTCCGGACCGCCTCCACCAGGTCGGCGACGGGATGCCGGTCGGCGACGGGGTGCCGGTCGGGGACGGAGTGCCGGTCGGGGACGGAGTGCCGGTCGGGGACGGAGTGCCGGTCGGCGTACGCTTCGGCGTCCCGTGGTCCGCTTTCGGCCGCCTCGCCGAGCTGCACGACCATCGCGCTGCCCTCGCGGGTGACGGCGAGCAGGACGGCCGCGCCGTTCGTCGCGGTGGGCAGGAACCAGGTGAGCAGCACGGTGCGGTCGTCGAGCAGATCCCCGGTCCGCGCCCACAGGTGCTCGTCGTCCACGAACGCCGCCGATCGGCTGCGCAGTTCGTCGTCGATGAACGAGGAGATGCGCCGCCGCAGGTGACGGGCGAACTCCTCCCGATCGTCACGGCCTTCGCCGCCCTCACCGCCTAGGCCGACTTCTCCGCCTGCGCCGCCCTCGCCGTCTTCGTTGCCCTCGTCGTCTTCGTTGCCCTCGTCGTCTTCGTTGTCCTCGTTGTTCTCGTCGCCGGGGCGGTGGTCCGCGTCCAGCACGTTGAGCAGGTTCGCCGTAGCGCCGCCGACGGCCGTGGGGCTCTGCAGGGCGCGGAGTTTCGCGACGTAGTTCTCGATGTGCGCGGGCCTGGTGACCGGGCCGTCGATCCGGCGCCACGCGCCCGCTTCCGGCCCCTTGCCGGCCTGGTGGAGGCCGAGCATCAACGCCACCGGCATCGACTCGGTCTCGACGGTGAGTTGCCATACGGCGGCGTGGACGAGGTCGCGCAGCACCTCGCCGAGTGCGGGAGCGCCGCTGGTGTCGAAGTTCGGGATGTCCACGATGATCGCGTACACGGCCTTCTTGAGGTCGTCGCCGCGGAGTCGCGGCAGGTCGTGGAGGACGGGCAGCAGGCACGCCAGGGCCAGGTCCTGCTGGTTCAGCGAGGCGTAGGAGAGAGCGGCGTACGTGGAGTGACCCCACGGGAACGGAACCCCGCCGGCCACCGGCTCGCCCCGCTCCACGGCCAGCCGGTACAGGTCCGCCGTCAGCAGTCGCACCCCCGCGCCGCCGCTCGGGCCCGCCTGCCGCAGGAGGGCGACACCCAGCGCGGGCTGCTGCCGGTCGCGGGCGTGGGCGGCGGTGTGCAGCAGGGCGGCCGAGCGCTGCGCCGGGGACCAGGCCGCCGGAAAGGACTCCGGGAGCGGGCCGGGGCCGGGGCAGTCGGTGGGGTCGTCGGGCAGTGCGTGCAGCCGGGCCTCCGTCAGCTGCCGGCGGTGCGCCGGGCCCCGGACGGAGGAGGACCTGTCGGCCCAGTCCAGTGCCGCACGGAGCAACGGCCGGTCGGCGCGTTCCCGGGCGAGGTTGACGCCCTGGTCGACGGTACGGGCGGCGACCGCACCGCCGTACGCGGCGAGGAAGGCGGGTACGTCCGAGCCGAACACGTTCTCGCGTACGGCATCGACGAGCGCGCCGGGTGCGTTGGGCGTAGCGGGTGCACCGGGCGTACCAGGTGCCTCGGGCGTACCGGGCGTACCCGCCACCGACCGGAGCAGGAAGAGCAGCAGATCCGGCGGAGCGGCCCCGGACGCCCCGGACGTCTCGTACAGCGCGGCGAACGCGGCCCGCGCGGTCTCCTGGTCCACGCCTCCGTCCTCCGCGAGCACCTGGGCCAGCGCGGCCAGGATCATCGGGCGCAGTGCACTGCCAGGCCCGCTCTCCCGGTCGTCCGACTCGGCCGCCCGTAGCAGCAGTTGACGTGCCTCCACACGCAGCCGCGAGTCGAACCGCAGCGGCCGCCGCCCGCCGGACCGCGGCCGGTACGGCTCAGGTCGGTACGGCTCAGGTCGGTACGGCTCAGGTCGGTACGGCTCAGAGCGGTACAGGTCCGCGGCGAGCTGGGCGGCCCGTACGGTCCGCTCCTCACCGGCGTACACGTCGCCGCCCCGGTCCTCCGGCCCCAGTACCGCCAGCCGCAGCCTGGCTGCGGCCAGGAGGGCCGCGGCCAGGCCCGGGGAACCCTCCAGCTCCGCGATCAGGCGGCCCGCCACCGCGTCGGCCTCCTCGAACACCGAGCGGTCGCACCGCTGCGCGAGAACCGGCGCCGCACTCTCGACCGTACGCAGCGCCGCCTCCCGCCAGGTGGACTCCGCCCCGCACTCATCGGCGACCTCGGCCGCCAACCGCCAGTAGAGGTGGAGGACATCGGCGGACGCTCCCTGACTCCGGGCCGCCTCGCCGGTCAGCGCGTCCAGCATCGCTTCGGCGGTCAGCCCGTGCGCTTCCTCCAGCTCCAGTCCGCGCCGCGCCCGCTCCAGCTCACGGGCCCGCAGCTTGGCCGTGTCGAGCGACAGCACCCGGTCCCCCACATGAAGCACCAGCTCCAGCAGGACGGACACCGGGTCGAGGACGTAGGTGACCGTGGGCGGACCGGCCGCCGCGTGGCCGGGCGGACCGAACCGCACCCGGCCGGCGCAGACCATCCCCCGCTGTGTCTCTTCGGTCAGCACGCCGGCCATGTCGCCCGCGGCCGGCAGCACGTGGGACACCACCAGGACGAGCGATCCGGCACCGGCAGCCGTCTCCAGCCAGCCGGGCGGCAGGTCCAGATCGAGGTCGTACGCCAGCTCCAGGCCGCCGGGTCCGAAGACGGCGACGATGCCCGCCGCGTCCCGGTGGACGCACCACCGCGCGTCGACGGGGTCCGCGAACGGCAGTCCGCCCAGCGAGGCGAGCGCGGCCAGCCCCCGCGCGTACGCCCGGGTGAACAGGCTTCCGCCGGCACCGGCCCCGGTGAACGGGCTGAGCCCTGCCTGCCCCACCGCCAGCCCGGCGTGCCGGACTCCGTCCACTTCCGCCAGGAACGCCCAGCCCGTGACATCCCCCGAGCGTCGCACGCCGCCCCCTCGTACCCGCCGATCATGGCCCCGGCGCCACCCTCCCACAGGCGGCGAACGCGGACAGGACGTATCCCGGACGGAGTCCGGACCCCGGGCTCTTCCCAGCCCCGCCCCGGGCGTCGCGGAGCCCGTCAGCCGCAGGGCCGGAAGACCGCCACGGCCTCCCCGCCGCCCTCCTCCGCGCCCCGGAACGTGACCGTCAGCCCCATCCCGACGCGGAGGGCGGCGGGCGCGCACTCCACGATCTCCGTCATCATCCGGGGCCCCTCCGCGAGGTCGACGACGGCGGCGACGTACGGGACGCGGGAGCCGAAGGGCGGCAGGTCGTTGCGGTGGACGACGGACCAGGTGTAGAGGATCGCGTCCCCGCTCGCGCGCTCCCACCCGACGTCCTCGCTCCAGCAGTACGGGCAGAACTCGCGCGGGTAGTGATGCGCCCGGCCGCACCCGCCGCAGCGCCGCAGGAGCAACTGCCCTTCCGCCGCCGCGTCCCAGTACGGGCGGGTGAAGGCGTCCGGCTCCGGAAGGTCGAAGCGCGGGGCCGCCGCGCGCCCCGGAGTCGTCCCCGGGCTCACAGGAACAGCCCGAGGACCGCGTCCAGCGACCACGTCTGCCAGGCCATCGCGAACAGGGCCACGAGCGAGATCAGCGCCATCATCGCGTTCTGCCCCTGCTCCGCCCAGTCGTGGATCATCAGGACCAGATAGAGGAGGTTGAGGAGGAGCCCGGCGATCAGGGCGACCGGAGTCAGGAATCCGGCCACCAGGCCCAGCCCGAGGGCCAGTTCGGCGTAGACGACGACGTACGCCATCAGCTTCGGGTGCGGCGCGACGATCCGCCGGAAGCCCGTGCGCACGACGCCCCAACGGTGCCTGCCCGCGACGTCCGCCGCCCAGGCCATGCCCGTACCGCGCTCGAACCAGCCCTTCTTGTCCTTGTGCCGCCAGCTCTCCAGCCACCACAGGCCGAGGCCTATGCGCAGGACGGCGAACCACTCCGCGCCGCTGAGCCAGATCGTCTGCATCGGGCCTCCAGGGAAATGTTTCTGACGGTACGTCAGTTCATCGGATACCCGGGGCCCGGCGCAAGGGGCGCGCACGCACCTCGGCGCCGTCGGCCGCACACCGGCAGCCACGCCGCACAAGCCGCCGCCGAGCGCTCCCGTGGCTGCGGCCGCGGGGTCGACGGCCGAACACCCGGAACACCCGGCCACCCGGCCACCCGGCCACCCGGCCACCCGGCCACCCGGCCACCGCATAACGACGCCCGTGATCAATTCGCAATCGTTTCCCCTCTTGACCGAGACCCATCAACAGAGTGGGCGATTACGCTCCGAACCATGCCCAACAGCCCGTCCATCACAGCCGGCCACGACGCCATCGCCTTCACCGACCGTACGGACGACCGTCCCGTCTACGTCATCGGCGGCGGCCCCGGAGGCCTCGCCGCCGCCGCCGCGCTGCGCGCCCGGGGCGTACGGGCGGTGGTCCTGGAGAAGTCGGACCGGGTCGGCGCGTCCTGGCGCGGCCACTACGACCGGCTGCGCCTGCACACCACCCGCCGCTGGTCGGCGCTGCCGGGGCTGAAGATGCCGCGCAGGTTCGGGCGTTGGGTGGGCCGGGACGACATGGTGCGGTACCTGGAGAAGTACACCGAGCACCACGAGCTGGAAGTGGTGACCGGCGTCGAGGCGACACGGATCGACCCGGCCCCCGACGGCTCCGGCGACTGGCAGCTCACCGCGACGGGCGGGCGGGTCCTGCGGGGCCGCGCGGTCGTCGTCGCCACCGGCTCCAACCACACCCCGCGCATCCCCCGGTGGCCGGGGAGCGAGACGTTCACGGGCGAGCTGCTGCACGCGGCGGGTTACCGCAACCCGGCCCCGTACGCGGGCCGGGACGTCCTGGTCGTCGGCATCGGCAACACGGGCGCGGAGATCGCGACGGACCTGGCGGAGGGCGGGGCCTCGCGGGTGCGGATCGCGGTGCGCACCGCCCCGCACATCGTGCGCCGCTCGACGGCGGGCGTGCCCGCGCAGGCCACGGGCATCCTGATACGCCGCCTGCCGGTGTGGCTCGTCGACCGGGCGAGCGGCCTGCTGAGCCGCGTCGCCTCCCCCGACCTCTCCGACCGGGGCCTCCCCCGCCCCACGACGGGCCTGTACTCCCGCATGAAGGAGGGCGCGACCCCGGTCCAGGACGTCGGCCTGATCGCCGCGGTGAAGGCCGGCCGGGTCACCCCGGTGGCGACGGTCGCCTCCTTCGACAAGGACACCGTGATCCTGGCCGACGGCACCCGCCTCACCCCGGACGCCGTCATCACGGCCACCGGCTACGACCCCGCCCTGGAGCCGCTGCTCGGCCACCTGGACGTCCTGGACGGGCACGGCCAGCCGGTCACCCACGGCGGCCGCTCGCCGAAGGGAGCCCCGGGGCTCTACTTCACCGGATTCACCAAGCCGATCAGCGGGATGCTCCGCGAACTGGCCCTGGACGCCGAGAAGGTCGCCAAGAGAGTGGCGCGGGCGTCGCGCTGAGGTCCCCGAAGCCCCCGCGCGCCCCGGAGCCCCCGCGCCCCGGAGCCCCCGCGCGCCCGCCGCTCCTCGGGGAACGCCCGCCGCTCCTCGGGCGACACCCGCCACTCCTCCTTCGGATGTCACATCCTCGGAGGCCTGTTCCGTCCTGTGTGTGTAGCCACGGACGACAGCAGAGGGAGCACACCATGAACGCCCGACTCAACGCCTTCGCCAGCCCGGTCACGGGCAAGCTCGTCAAGCACCTGATCTCGGCGGGCAAGGTCGTCAACGACACGACGCTGCCCGCGGTGACGCAGGAGCTGGTGAGGATCCGCGCGAGCCAGATCAACGGCTGCGGCGGCTGCCTGGACATGCACACCAAGGAGGCCGCCGCGGCCGGGGAGACCTCGCTGCGGCTCAACCTGATCGCCGCCTGGCGGGAGGCCACCGTCTTCTCCGACGCCGAACGCGCCGCGCTGGAGCTGACGGAGCAGGGCACCCGCATCGCGGACGCGGCGGGCGGGGTCCCGGACGGCGTCTGGGCGAACGCCGCCAAGCACTACGACGAGGAACAGCTCCTCGCCCTGGTGTCCCTGATCGCTCTGATCAACACCTTCAACCGGTTGAGCGTCATCCTCCAGCAGCCGGCCGGCGACTACCAGGTGGGGCAGTTCGCCTAGAGGCCCAGCCCGGCATGGCCCCAACGGGAGGCCCGGCCCGGCATGGTCCCAACGAGGGCCCGGCCCGGCATGGTCCCAACGGGAGGCCCTACGCCCAGACCCCCGTGGCCGCGATGCGCCGCGCCCACGGTTCCAGGTCCGCCGCCTCGCGGCCGAGCACCTGGCGGACGCCGTCGGTCACCTCGGCCGCGTGGCCCGCGCGGTGCAGGGCGAACATCGCGCCGAGGGAGTCGGCGGCGGCCTCCGGCCATCCCTGGGCGAGGAGTTCGGCGCGGTAGGCCTGAGGGGTCAGCTCCTCGTACCGGACGGGGCGGCCGGTCACGCGGGCGATGGTCTCCGCGGCCCCGGCGAAGGTGAGGGCGCGCGGGCCGGACAGTTCGTACGTGCGGCCCGCGTGACCGGCCTCGGTGAGGACGGCCACCGCGACCGCCGCCACGTCGTCGGCGTCGACGAAGGGCTCGGGGACGTCCCCGACCGGCAGGCCGAGGCGCCCCTCGCGGAGCGGGGCCCGCCACAGGTCCTCGTCGAAGTTCTGGAAGAAGTTGTTGGGGCGCAGGAGGGTCCACTCGGCCCCGGACTCCCGGGCCGCGTCCTCCGCCGCCGCCATGCCCCGGCCGAAGCCTTCTCCCGCGTGCTCGATGCCGCGGCCGGACAGGACCACGAAGCGGCGCACCCCGGAGGCCTCGGCGCGGGTCACGAACTCCTTGACGGGGGAGGGGTCGTCGGGGGCGACCAGGTAGAGCGCCTCGGCCCCGGCGAGGGCGGGCTCCCAGGTGTCGGGAAGGGTCCAGTCGAACCGGACCTCACCGGAGCGGGAGGCGGGGCGGACCGTGGTGGTTCCGGTCGTGCGCAGCCGGGCCACGACCCGGCGGCCGGTCTTGCCGGTGGCCCCGAGGACCAGGATCGCGGACGGAACGCGGTGCGTGCTCTTCGTCGTCATGGGCCCAGTCCATCGCGTCGGCCCCGCCGGGCCCATGGGCGTCCGTCCGCCGTGCATAGGTGAGCGTCCGGAGCGCGGGCGGCTCTGCCTACAGTTGCGTCATGGACGTGTTCGACGAGCTGTTGCGGGGCGTGCGGGGCAGTGGCGCGGTGTTCGGCCGATCGGTGCTGCGCGCGCCGTGGTCGCTGCGGTTCACCGACCGGGCGTATCTGACCCTGTGTCTGCCGATGCGGGGCGGGGGGTGGGTCGTGCCGGAGGGCGGCGAGCCGCTGCGGCTGGAGGCCGGCGGGGCGGCGATCGTCCGCGGCCCGGCCCCGTTCGTCTTCACCGACGCCCCGGCGAACGGTACGGGGGCGGGCCGGGCCGGTGGCGTGCGCGAGGTGGGCAGGGGCGTGGTCCCGGGCGCCTCCCTCGCGCCGGAAGCCGCACCCGGGCCCGGATCCGGTGACCCCACCGTGCTGCTGGCCGCCGCCTACGACGTACGGGCGCAGGTGCCCCAGCGGCTCCTGCGGGCGCTCCCGCCCGCCCTCGTGGTGCCCGGGGGGCAGGACTGCGCGCCACTGCGTGACTATCTGGAGGGGCAGATCAGCGGCGGGCGGCCGGGCGAACAGATCGTGCTCGACCGGCTGCTGGACTGGTTGCTGGTGTGCACGCTGCGCGACTGGTTCGACCGGCCGGAGGCGGATCCGCCGGGGTGGTACGGGGCGCTCGGCGACCAGGTGGCGGGGCCGGCCCTGCGGGCGATGCACGCGGACCCGGCGCATCCCTGGACGACGGCGGAGCTGGCGGTCCGGGTGGGGGTCTCCCGGACGACCCTGGCGAAGCGGTTCACCGAGCTGGTCGGGGAGGGCCCGGTGGCCTATCTGACCGCATGGCGGATGACGCTCGCGGCCGACCTGCTGACCCGCCCGGAGCTGACGGTGGCGGCCGTGGCCCGGCGGGTCGGCTACGCGGACGCGTTCGGTTTCAGCGCGGCGTTCAAGCGGCTGCGCGGCGAGAGCCCGACCGCGTTCCGGCGCGCGGCCGCGACCGCCGGCCCGGTGGAGACGGCCGCCCCGGCCGGGTGAGCCGCCCCACGGGCCCCGCGAGGGGGTGAGCCGCCCCCGGGGCGCGGGGCGGCTGCCTCTCCCGGAGCCCGGGGCTCGCTTCCGGCCCCGGACCCAGGCCCGGTTCCGACGTCCGGCCCCGACGTCCGGCCCCGGTGCCGGGGCCGGTGCCGGGGCCGGTGCCGGGGCCGGTGCCGGGGCCGGTGGCTCAGCCCCAGACACCCCGTGCCGCCGCGTCCCGGACGAACTCGGCGAAGTCGCGCGGCTCCCGGCCGAGCGCCCGGCGTACGCCGTCCAGGACGGGCGCCTCCCGGCTCGTGGTGATCGGCTTCAGCGCGTCCGTCCAGAGACCGGCCTCCTCGTCCGAGAGGCCCTGCGCGACGAGCCCGGCGCGGTACGCGGACGGGTCGACGGGGACGAACGCGGCGCGTTTCCCGGTCTCCTTCGCGATTTCGTCCAGGACGTCGTCGATGCCGAGAGCGCGCGGACCCGAGAGTCCGTACTCCTGGCCTGCGTGGCCGTCCTCGGTGAGCGCGGCGACGGCCACCGCCGCGATGTCGTCGGCGTCGACGAACGCGGCCCTCCCGTCCCCGGTGGGCAGCGCCAGTTCGCCACCGCGTACGCCGTCGAGAAAGACGCCCTCGCTGAAATTCTGGGCGAACCAGCCGGGCCGCAGGATCGTCCAGGTCACCCCGGAGGCGCGTACGGCTCGCTCCCCCTCGCCGTGCGGGCCGCCGCCCTCGTAACCGGGGCCGAAATAGCCGGGCTCGTCCGTGCCTCGGGCCGAGAGCAGCACCAGCCGCCGTACTCCGCTCGCGACGGCCTGTCCGACGAAGGCGGGCGTCGGGGAGGGCGAGGCGTCGAGCGGGGTGATGTAGACGGCGGTGGCCCCGTCCAGGGCGGCCGCCCAGGTGCTGGGGTCCGCCCAGTCGAACGAGGTGTCGCCGGACCGCGAGGCCGCCCGGGTCTCCACGCCCAGCTCACGGAGCCGGGCCACTACCCGGCGGCCGGTCTTGCCGGTGCCGCCGATCACGAGTACGGGTTCCTGCGGGGAGGTCGTGTCTGTCTGGGTCATGGCGCCAGCCTCGCCCGGTGGGGCCGCCCCCGCCATGACTCAGCGTCCGGAAGGAATGTCCGGGCGTACGGCGCCGGCGGCTCGCCGACGTGCCGCGACGGAACACGGCCGAGGCCCGGATCCACAGGGATCCGGGCCTCGGCCGTGTTCTTCAGTAGCGGGGACAGGATTTGAACCTGCGACCTCTGGGTTATGAGCCCAGCGAGCTACCGAGCTGCTCCACCCCGCGTCGGTAAACACCACCCTACGCCACGAAATGCCTCTCCGTGACCACGGGAGGCTCCGCCGCGCGGTCGCCCGGCGCTCACCCGAGCCTTTGCCTGCACACCCATTCCTGACGCAGCGTCAGTTCAGTAACCTGACAAGGGGTCAGCTAACCGGCCGGCCCCGCCCGTTCACCGGCGGGCCATCGAGCAGGAGTGGGCGGAACGATGCTTGGATCGACTCACGGCACCCTCACCACCGGCTTCCGCGCCCGGGTGGTGGCCTGCGGCGAGGAGCCGCACGCCGCCGTCGTCAGCCTGCCGACGGCCTCGGCCCCGGGCGGCCTCGACGTCAGCGGGCGACCGCTGCACCTGACCGTGCCCGACCTGGACCGCTTCTTCCGGCCCCGATCGGTGGCCGTCGTCGGCGCATCGGACACCGAGGGCCGCCCCAACACCGGCATCACCCGGCAGCTCATCGCCTGGGCCGAACGGGTCGGGGCCCGGCTGCACCCGGTGCATCCGACCCGGCGGACCGTGTTCGGCCGGGACTGCTTCCCCTCGGTCGCCGAGGTTCCCGAGCCGGTCGACCTCGCGGTCCTGCTGGTCGCGGACCCGCTGCCGGTGATCGAGGAGCTGGGCGAGGCCAAGGTGCCCTTCGCCGTCGCCTTCGCCTCCGGGTTCGCCGAGACCGGGGAGGCGGGCGCGGCTGCCCAGGCCCGGCTGGCGGCAGCGGTGGAGCGCTCGGGACTGCGACTGCTGGGTCCGAACACCAACCTGAACGCCTTCGAGAGGTTCCGGGAGGACCTGGAGGGCCCCGCCATCGCCCTGATCACCCAGTCCGGGCACCAGGGCCGCCCGCTCCACGCCCTCCAGGAGCTGGGCATCCGCCTCTCGCACTGGGCCCCCACGGGCAACGAGGCCGATCTGGAGACCGCCGACTTCCTCGCGTACTTCGCGCAGCTCCCGGAGGTCGGGGCCATCGCCTGTTACGTCGAGGGGCTCAAGGACGGCCGTTCCTTCCTGCTCGCCGCCGACCGGGCGGCCCGCGCCAAGGTCCCCGTCGTCGCCGTGAAGGTGGGCCGCACCGAGGCCGGGGCCAGGACCGCCGCCTCGCACACCGGCAAGCTGACCGGGGCGGACCAGGTGGTGGACGCGGCGATGCGGCAGTTCGGGGTGATCCGGGTGAACGGCCTGGACGAGCTCCAGGACACCGCCGCCCTGCTGGCCCGCGCCCGGCCGCCGCAGGCCGAGGGGGTCGCGGTGTACTCGATCTCCGGCGGCACCGGCGCGCACTTCGCGGATCTGGCGACGACGGCGGGGCTCTCGCTGCCCACCCTCTCCTCCGCCAGGCAGGACGAACTGCACACCTGGATACCCGGCTACCTGAACGTCGCCAACCCCATCGACAACGGCGGCCATCCGGTCGGCGACTGGCGCGGCCGGAAGATCATCGACGCGATCCTCGCGGACCCGTCCGTAGGCGTGCTGATCTGCCCGATCACCGGCCCCTTCCCCCCGATGAGCGACCGGCTCGCCCAGGACCTGGCGGACGCGGCGGAGGCCACCGACAAGCTGGTCTGCGTCATCTGGGGCTCCCCCGTCGGCACCGAGAACGCCTACCGCACCACCCTGCTGGGCTCCTCCCGTCTCGCCACCTTCCGTACGGCTCGCAACTGCGTCACCGCGGTGAAGGCCTACCTGGACCACCACCGCTTCACCGACCGCTACCGCTCCCCCTTCGAGGACGCCCCGCGCACCCCGTCGCCCTCGTTCCGCAAGGCCCGGAGCCTGCTGCGGCCGGGACAGCAGCTCAGCGAGCACGCGGCGAAGCAGCTCCTGCGCGCGTACGGGATCCGGGTGCCGCGCGAGCAGTTGGTGACCAGCGCGGCGGCGGCGGTCCGGGCGGCGGGTCCGGTCGGCTACCCGGTGGTGATGAAGGCGTCCGGCCCCCGGCTCGCCCACAAGACGGAGCTGGGTCTGGTGAAGGTCGGCCTCACCTCGGCCAGCCAGGTCCGCGACGCCTACCGCGAGCTGACCGACATCGCCCGGTACGAGTCGGTGGACCTGGACGGCATCCTGGTCTGCCAGATGATCGACCGGGGCGTCGAAATGATGGTCGGGGTCACCCACGACGCCCTCTTCGGCCCGACCGTCACGGTGGGGCTCGGCGGGGTCCTGGTGGAGGTGCTGCACGACGCGGCGGTCCGGGTGCCGCCGTTCGGCGAGCGGCAGGCCCGGGACATGCTCGGCGAGCTGCGCGGCCGGGCCCTGCTGGAGGGGGTGCGCGGCGGGCCCCCCGTCGATGTGGACGCGCTCGTCGAAGTGGTGCTGCGGGTGCAGCGCATGGCCCTGGAGCTGGGCGACGACCTGACCGAGCTGGACATCAACCCGCTGGTGGTACTGGGCCGGGGGCAGGGCGCGGTGGCCCTGGACGCGCTGGCGGTGTGCCGGTGAGCGGGGAGGCGGAGGCGGGCCCGACCGTCCTCCACGCTCTCGACGGCGGTGTCTCCTGGATCACCCTCAACCGCCCGGAGGTCATGAACGCCGTCACCTGGGACCAGCGGGAGCGGATCATCGCCCTGCTGGCCGAGGCCTCCGCCGACCCCGCCGTACGGGCCGTCGTGCTCACCGCCACCGGCCGCGGCTTCTGCGCGGGCGCCGACCTGCGCGGCGCCCCGGCCCCCACCCGCGAACGGGCCCCCGGGGACGTCGCCCGGACGATCCGGCTCGGCGCGCAGCGGCTCGTCGCCGCCGTACTGGACTGCGAGAAGCCGGTGATCGCCGCCGTCAACGGGACGGCGGCCGGGATCGGCGCGCATCTGGCGTTCGCCTGCGATCTGGTCCTGGCGGCCGACACGGCGAGGTTCATCGAGGTCTTCGTACGCCGGGGGCTCGTCCCGGACGGCGGCGGCGCGTATCTGCTGCCCCGGCTGGTGGGCCCGCAGCGCGCCAAGGAGCTGATGTTCTTCGGGGACGCCCTCACCGCGGCGGACGCCGAGCGACTGGGCCTGGTCAACCGCACGGTGCCGGCGGGGGAGTTGGAGGCCCTGGCCAAGGAGTGGGCCGCCCGGCTGGCGGCGGGCCCCACCCGGGCCCTCGCCCTGACCAAGCAGTTGGTGAACGCCTCCCTGGACGGCGACCGGGCCACCGCGTTCACCGCCGAGGCCGCCGCCCAGGAGATCAACATGGCCACCCGCGACGCCGACGAGGGCGTGGCGTCCTTCGTCGAGCGCCGGACGCCGGAGTACCGGGGGCACTGAGGAGCGGGCCGCGCCCCACACCCACAGCGATCGACCCACCACCGGCGGCTCGAAGCGGTGGAAGGCCGGCTCCGGCCAGCGCAACGGGGAGGCCGCCGCGACGCCCGGCACACCGGGGCGTGAACCGGCCGGGCCTGTCACCCATGTCCGCCCGGGTTCAGACGGGTTGATACGGATCAAGACGGTTTCACGCGCGTTCACAGAAGTTCACGCGGGTTCACACGGGTTCACATCTGACGTACCGTCAGTTCTAATGGACGGCGTGATGGGACACGCAGGCATGGCCGCCACCGCCGTCCGGTACCTCAGGTCCGTCGGCGCAGCCACGACAGCCGCACCGGGCGCACCGGCCGGAACGCCGTCCGAGACACTGCCCCGGCCGGGCCTCCGAGCCGTCCGGGACGACGAGCGGCGGCCCGTCGCGCCGGACGAATTCCGGCGCGTGCTGGGGCACTTCGCCAGCGGCGTCACCGTGATCACCGCCCGCGACGCGGACGGGCCGGCGGGCTTCGCCTGCCAGTCCTTCGCCTCGCTCTCGCTGGACCCGCCGCTGGTGTCCTTCATGGTCGCCCGTACGTCGACGACCTGGCCGCGCGTCGCCCGCGCCGGGGCGTTCTGCGTGAACATCCTGGGGGCCGGACAGGGCGCGCTGTGCCGGGGGTTCGCGGTGAGCGGGGCCGACAAGTTCGCGGGGGTGGCCTACGAGGACGCCCCGGCGACCGGGTCGCCACTGCTGGACTCCGTGCCCGCCTGGATCGACTGCCGTATCCACGCCGTGCACACCGGCGGCGACCATCTCATCGTGGTCGGCCGGGTGGAGGCGCTGGGGGCGACGGACGAGGGCGAGCCCCTCCTCTTCCACCGGGGGGCGTTCGGCCGGTTCAGCCGCTAGATACGGTCTTGGCGGTCCGGGCCCGGCGGATCACCAGCGACATCAGCGCCGCCATCGCGCACAGCGCCCCCGACGCGTACCAGACCACGTCGTAGCTGCCGAAGACATCCCGCGCGACCCCGCCGAGGAACGCCACCACGGCCGCGCCCACCTGGTGCGAGGCCAGCACCCAGCCGAAGACGATCGCGCTGTCCTCGCCGTACTGCTCGCGGCAGAGCGCCAGCGTCGGCGGCACGGTGGCGACCCAGTCAAGACCGTAGAACACGATGAAGAAGATCATCGGCGGCTGCACCTCGGGCGCCATCAGCATCGGCAGGAACAGCAGCGAGATCCCGCGCAGCGCGTAGTAGACGGCAAGCAGTCTGCGGGCGTCGAAGCGGTCGGTGAGCCAGCCGGAGAAGACCGTGCCGATGACGTCGAAGACCCCGATCACCGCGAGCAGCGAGGCCGCCGCCGTGATCGGCATGCCGTGGTCGTGGGCGGAGGGGACGAAGTGGGTGCGGACCAGGCCGTTGGTGGTGGCCCCGCAGATCGCGAAGGTGCCCGCGAGCAGCCAGAACGGTCCGGTGCGGGCCGCGTCGAACAGCACCCGCACCGTCCGGCGCGCGGCACCCCGGGCCGGCGCGGGCTTCGCCACGTACGTACCGCCGTACGGGGCGAGCCCCACATCGGCCGGGTGGTCGCGCATCAGCAGGCAGACGAACGGGACGACGACGAGGGATGCCAGCGCGACGGTGACCGAGGCGGGCCGCCAGCCGTGTTCGTCGATGATCCACGCGCAGAGCGGGAGGAACACGAGCTGCCCGGAGGCCCCCGCCGCGGTGAGTACGCCGGTGACCAGGCCCCGACGGGCCACGAACCAGCGGTTGGTGACGGTCGCGGCGAACGCCATCGCCATCGACCCGGTACCGAGGCCGACCAGCAGCCCCCAGTAGATCATCAGCTGCCAGGAGGCGGTCATCCAGACACTGGCGACCGCCCCGGCCGCCACCATGGTGAGCGCGACCGCCACGACCCGCCGGATGCCGAAGCGGTCCATGAGCGCGGCGGCGAACGGCGCGGTCAGCCCGTACAGCGCCATGTTGATGGACACCGCGAGCCCGATCTCGCCCCGGGACCAGCCGAACTCGGTGTGGAGCGGGTCGATGAGCAGTCCGGGCAGGGAGTTGAACGCCGCACCGCCGATGATCGTCACGAAGGTCACGGCGGCGACGATCCACGCCCGGTGGACGCGGGGGCGGGGACGGGAGCGGGGCTCGCATGGCGGCCGCCGGTCGTCGTCCCGGGCGGCGTTTTCGATGGTCTCGGTCACGTGGACCAGCTTCTTGGCCTGTGCCTTTCGCCACGAGTGGCCCGGAGGACACGGTTCGCAGGAATCGGGCCACGCTGACGCCCGGTCCCGCCATGCGGACCACGGAGGCCGCCACCGTCCCGGCCGGGCCGCGCAGGCGCTGCGTACGATCGCGTCCTGTACGCGGGAAGCCGCCCGGCGAGAGAAGCCGCCCGGCGGGTACGAGCACACCACGAGGAGCGCCATGCACTGGGCCGTCCGCCAGGAGTTCGACCGCCGAGCGGGGGCTCGCGTGGCCTGGGGAGTGGGTCTGTCCGCCGTGGCGGCCGGGCTGCTGCTCTGGCTCGGCTACCTGCTGCTGGCCCCGTACACCGTCCCGTCGTCCTCTCCCACCCGCAGCCTGGAGTGCGAATCCCCGATGGAATACGGGGGTTCGCACACCAGCCCTTCCTTGTGCGCCGGGGAGCGCGGGTGGCCCGAACTCGTCGGCATCCTGGCCCTGTCCGTCCCCACGGCCGTGGCGGGCGCGGCGCTCATCGTCAGCGGCACCTCCCGGCGGCGCACCAGCGCCCATGTCTTGGAGGTACTGGAGATGCGGGCGAGCGAGGAGCGGGCCGGCGCGAAGAAGTGAGCCGCGAGCGGAGCCGCGACAACACGCGGGCCGGGTGGGTCAGCGGCGGAGCCGAGCGACCCCCGCGTGGGCGGCCCAGGCCGCCGCCGCGCCCACCGCGTACCAGAGCAGGTCCGGTGCGTTGAAGGTCGAGCCGAGCACCAGCCGGGCGGCCGTGCTGTGCGCCGACAGCTCCGCCGGTACGCCGGTGAGCTGCGCGAACTCCACCGCCCAGCTCACCGCCAGGGCTGTGGAGGCCACCACGACCGGCCGCGCGCGGGGTGCGCAGAAGGCGACGAGGGCGCAGAGCAGCACCGTGTAGAGCGCGCTCCCCGCGTACTTGGCGAAGACGCCGTCCGCCCCCGCGCGTACGGCCAGGCCCGCGGCGACGGTGACGACGGCCGCCACCGCCGCGACCGCGCGAACCCTGGACGTGCGGACCGCGAGCGGGCGCACCGTGGAGTCGCCGGCGGGCTCCGCGGGTCGGGCCGGGGCCCTCGTCCGAGCCCGGTCCTCTCGGGCTGCCGGATCGGCCGGACCACCAACAAACACTGCCACCACCCCCACGTGGATCACGGCCGCCGCCATCAGCGGTTCCGACGCCCCGACCGGCTCGGCCGCCGGGCCCGGCCAGGGCGCGGCCCGCCGCGGCCATCAGGAGCGAGCCCGCCACATCGTAGGCACGCGGCCGGTTCAGGGCCTCCGGCGGGGACCTGCGTCTGGACCGTCGTGGACCACGTCACCAGCCAGAACGCGTCCGACCCGGCGTCGGGAAGAAACACGCGCCCTGTCGGCTTCTCCCTCACATCGCCCACCCGCACCAAACTCGTGGTCCATACCAGCTATAGGATTTTCCTCTGCTCTCCGAAACGAGGAGGCCGCCGTGCCGCACCGCGTCGTCGTCCTGGCCCTCGACGGGCTGCTCCCCTTCGAACTGGGCATTCCGCAGCGGATCTTCGGCCGGGCCCTCGGCACGGACACGGGCGGCAGCGGCAGCGGCAGCGGCAGGAAGCTGTACGACGTGGTGACCTGCTCGGTCCGCCCGCCGGGCCCGGTCCGGACCGACGCGGACTTCTCCGTCCTCGTGGAGCACGGCCCGGAGGTGCTCGCCACCGCCGACACGGTGGTCGTCCCCGCCTCCTACGAGCTGGGCCCCGTCTTCGAGGAGGGCCGGCTCACCGAGGAGCTGGCCGCCGCGCTCGCCCTGGTCCGGCCCGGTACCCGGATGGCCTCCATCTGCACCGGCAGTTACGTCCTGGCGGCGGCCGGATATCTCGACGGCCGCCCCGCCACCACGCACTGGTCGTCCGCCGACCACTTCCAGCGGACCTTCCCACGGGTCCGCGTCGACCCGGACGTCCTGTTCATCGACGACGGCGACGTCCTCACCTCCGCCGGGGTCGCCGCCGGGATCGACCTCTGTCTGCACCTGGTGCGGCGCGACCACGGGACGGCCGTCGCGAACGAGATCGCCCGCCGCACGGTCGTACCCCCGTACCGGGACGGCGGGCAGGCGCAGTACATCCACCGCCCCGTCCCCGAGCCGCAGTTCGCGTCCACGACCGCCGCCCGCGCCTGGGCGCTGACCCGGCTGGAGCGGCCGATCCTGCTGCGGGACATGGCGGAGCAGGAGGCGATGAGCGTACGGACGTTCACGCGCCGCTTCCGCGAGGAGGTCGGGATCAGCCCCGGCCAGTGGCTCACCCAGCAGCGGGTGGAACGGGCCCGGCAGCTGCTGGAGTCGACGGACCTGTCGATCGACCGGGTGGCCCGGGACGCGGGCTTCGGCACGGCGACCTCGCTGCGCCAGCACCTCCAGGCGGCGCTGGGCGTGCCGCCGACGGCCTACCGGCGTACGTTCCGGTCCTCGGCGAACACCGCTTCCTGAAGGCCCGCCCCCGCGCCCCGCTCCCGCTACCGCGGCCGGTTCAGAAGACCAGGACCCCCCGGGCCACCCGCCCGTGGTGCGCGTCGTCTGCCGCCTTGGCGAAGTCCTCCACCGGGTACGTCTTCGTCACCAGCTCGTCCAGCAGCAGCCGGCCCTCCCGGTAGAGGTCCGCGTACAGGGCGATGTCGCGCTGCGGCCGCGAGGAGCCGTAACGGCAACCGAGGATCGACTTGTCCAGGTACATCGAGGAGACCAGGAACGACGCCTCGGCGCTCGCCGCCGGTACGCCCAGCAACACCGCCTGCCCGTGCCGGTCCAGCAGGTCGATCGCCTGGCGGATGAGCTCGGTGCGGCCGACGCACTCGAAGGCGTGGTCGGCCCCGTCGGGGAGGATGTCGCGTACTGCCCCGGTGCTCGTCAGGAAGTGCGTGGCGCCGAACTGCCGGGCCGCCGCCTCCTTCGCCGGGTTGCTGTCGACGGCGACGACGGTGAGCGCACCGGCCAGCCGGGCCCCCTGGAGCACGTTGAGGCCGATGCCGCCGGTGCCGATGACCACGACGGTGTCGCCCCGGTCGACCTTCGCCCGGTTCAGGACGGCCCCGACGCCGGTCAGGACCCCGCAGCCGATCAGGGCGGCCGAGGTGAGGGGCAGGTCGGCCGGGATCTTGACGGCCTGGACGGCGCGCACCACCGTACGTTCCGCGAAAGCGGAGTTGGAGGCGAACTGGAACAGCGGCTTCCCGCCCCGCGAGAACGGCCGCCCCGGACGCCCGATGGCCTTCCGGCACATGGTCGGCCTCCCCCGGTCGCACTGGGCGCAGGCCCCGCAGTTGGCGAGGGTCGACAGCGCGACATGATCACCGGGCCGTACGTGGCCGACGCCCGGCCCGACCGCTTCCACCACGCCCGCGCCCTCGTGGCCGAGCACGACGGGCACGGGGAAGGGGATCGTGCCGTCGGTCACCGACAGATCGCTGTGGCAGAGTCCGGCGGCGGCGACCGCCACCAGCACCTCCCCGGGGCCCGGTTCGCGTATCTCCAGGTCGTCCACGACCTCGGTCCGTGTGCCGTCGAAGACGACGCCTCTCATCTCGGCTCCCTCGGTAGGCCGAGCACCCGCTCGGCGATGATGTTCCGCTGGATCTCGTCGGAGCCGCCGTAGAGGGTGTCGGCCCGGCTGAAGAGGAACAGGTGCTGCGCGTCGTCCAGCCGGTAGGGATGCTCCGCCGACCAGGGCCCCGGGCCGACGGCCCCCGCCTCGCCCGCGACCTGCACGGCCAGTTCGCCGAGCCGCTGGTGCCAGCCGCCCCACAGCAGCTTCGCCACGCTGGGCGCGCCCGGGTCGCCGGTGGAGCCGAGGGTGCGCAGGGCGTGCCGGCGCATGGTGTCCAGCTCCGCCCACTGCGTGACGAGCCGGGCCCTGATGACCGGGTCATCGGCGGCCCCGCTCGCCACGGCGGCGGCGACCACCTTGTCCAGCTCCTCGGCGAACCCGATCTGCTGGGCGAGGGTGGACACCCCGCGCTCCAGGGCGAGGAGGCCCATGGCGACCTGCCAGCCGTTGCCCTCGCCGCCGACGGTCCCGGTGGCCCGCGCCCCGTCGAAGAAGACCTCGTTGAACTCGCTGGTCCCGGTCAGCTGGCGGATCGGCCGCACCTCGATCCTGCCCGGCTGGTCCATCTCCACGAGGAGGAAGGACAGGCCGTGGTGGCGGGTGGATCCGGGGTCGGTGCGGGCGAGGACGAAGCACCAGTCGGCGTCCAGGGCGAGCGAGGTCCAGATCTTCTGCCCGGTCACGGCGTATCCGCCGGCCCCGTCCGGTACGGCGGCGGTCCGCACCCCGGCGAGGTCGGAGCCCGCGCCCGGTTCGCTGTACCCCTGGCACCACAGGGTCTCGCCCCGGGCGACGGGCGGCAGGTGGCGGTGCTTCTGCTCCTCGGTGCCGTACGTGATCAGGGTCGGGGCGAGGAGGTTCTCCCCGATGTGGCCCATCCGGGCGGGGGCTGTGGAGCGGGCGTACTCCTCGGCCCAGACGACCTGCTCGGCGAGGGTGGCCCGGCGGTTGCCGTAACGCTCGCCGTCCTTGCCGGGCCAGCCGATCCCGATCCACCCGGCGCGTCCGAGCTCGCGTTCCCAGACGCGTGGGTCGGGGGCGGGGGTGTGGGCGAGGTGGCTCTCCAGCCAGGTGCGCGCCTCGGTACGGAAGTCCATGCGTGCCTCCTAAAAGCAAGCCCGTCCGGCGTTTGAGGACCGGGGTCCGGGGCAGCGCCCCGGGGGGGGCGCCCCCCCCCCCCCCCCCCCCCAAAACCCGGCGGGGGGGGGGGGGTGGGGGGGGGCCCCCCCCACCCCCCCCCCCCCCCGCCTGGGCCACACCCCCCGCAGGTGCGCGGGAGGGC